>DASZJS010000891.1:0-5956 GCA_035947935.1 Gemmata sp.
TCACAAAGAAGCCCCGAACCACGCAATCTCTTCAGACTGCCCCACCCAACACAAAGTGTTCATATTCTGGACCCATCCTTGGCTGCGCAGAGCCTCGGTTTGTCCGGTCCGTCAGTTGAAGGGAACCGGAACGCAGAGTACAATCGTTTTGATCGGGTTTTTGGCTTTCACCCGATCGTTTCATCGCCGCGAGATGGTGGGTTGGTGTCGATTCCACGCCTTTTCGGGCATGGGCTCGATCAACCTCAACCAAAAGCGGTATAACAACTCCAGTGGCGTCCACAAACGGGACGCCCGGCACGGAACATGAGGTCCACCGGTGCAGGTGACAGTCTCCGCCAGGCATGGGCATCTGAGCGACGATGTCCACAAACAGCTCCAGGACAAGGCCGAGAAGTTGCTCCACTACTTCGATCGCCTGACCTCCGTTGTGGTGACGGTGGATTTTCACCGCGAGCGAGAAGGCAAGGTTGCCGTCGAAATCCTGGCTCACGCGGAACACAAACACGAGTTCGTCGCGATCGATCGGGATGCCGATGTTCACCATGCCTTCACACTTGCTGCCGACCGGATCAAACAACAGATCAAGCACTACAAAGAAAAAATCCAGGACCACCGCCGGGATCCATCGCACAACAACGGCGGCGAGACTTGATCCGCCAGGTATGGTTCAAAGTTCAAGTTGCAAATACCGAAACGAGGAAAGTGGCCGGGAATGCACCGTGAGTGTTTCAAATGCAGCCCGTAAATGGAGAGAAATCGAACGGGTTCTCATTCTCTCCTTGAGGACGAGAGAATTGGTGAACTTCAAGCTTTGCCACCCATCGGGTGGAGCGATTGTGCAACTGGTCCAACGGAACAGCCGAGACGAGGAGATTTCCTTATGCGATTGACGAACTTCCTCGTCCGCGATGCTATTATTCCCAACCTCGCCGCCACGGCGACGGGTGTTGACCCCCACGACGCGACTGCGACAGGAGCAGTGAAGCAGCAAGTCATCAGCGAGATGGTCGCGTCCTTACGGTCTGCCGGATATTTCCGGGACGATGACCTCGGCGATATTGTCCGGGCGGTGATGCGGCGCGAGCAATTGGGGACAACCGGGATTGGACACGGAATCGCCATCCCGCACTCGCGCCATCCATCCGTGGATCGACTGATCGGCACCCTGGCAATCGCTCGCGATGGACTCCCGTTCGAGAGCCTGGATGGCGAGCCAGTGTACGTGTTCGTCCTGCTCGTCTCTCCCCAGGAGCGGCCGGGGGATCACCTCCGCGCTCTGGAAGCAGTTGTCCGAACCATGCGGGATGAAGAGTTCGTTCGTCGCCTTAGGGCTGGGAAAAGCCGCGAGGATATCTGGAATTTGCTCGAAACTGCGGCACCGGGGTGGTGAGTGGACGGTCAATAGTCCATAGTTCGATGGAGCGATGATCGCATACCGGTTGTTGTTGCGAAAGATGTTAGATTGACACACAGGATTTTCAACCGTGGACCATGGACTAAGAACCATGGACCATGCCGAAATCGGGGCTTGGGAACCATGACTACCAGGACGACCGGCGATGGGCTGGTGCCACGGGATAGTATCCCGCCGTCCGCCAGTTCTCCATCACCCAGTTCATCCGCAACATCGACCGCGCGCGAGCCACTCCGCCGCATCGTTCGCGTCAGGAATCCGCTTGGGCTTCACCTTCGAGCAGCGGATCGATTCGCACGCGCGGCCAAGCGATACACCTGCGCGGTCACTGTTTGGAATGGAGATCATAAGGCCGATGGTAAGGACCTCTGGGATTTAGTGGCATTGAGCATTCTCCCCGATTCGGATGTAATCCTGGAAGTCGATGGGGTGGATGCCGCTGCTCTCGACCAACTGGCCGACATCCTCGGTGCCCCGAGCGGCGAAGATTACACGATCTAATTGACCCGCGCCCGGCCTGCCCGACCGGTCAGCGGACTTCCCGAACCAAGGGCCCGGACACACCGGCGAATGGAAGTCAAGCGCGGCATCGCTGTCTCCCCCGGCGTGGCGATTGGGCCGGCCCTCGTTCTGGATACCGAAGGTATCCGGATCACACATCGAACCATTCCCCCCGAACAGATCCCCGACGAGATACTGCGGCTCCGCAAATCGCTCGATGAGGCAGCCGCGGAAGCTCGGGAAACCCGCCAAAGCGTCACGGCCCGACTCGGTCCGACCCTGGGCAACATCTTTGGTGCTCACGAGACTCTGTTAGAATCAATTGGATTCCGCAATCAACTCGAAAACCTCATTCGCTCACAGTCGTACTCGGCGGAATACGCCGTCAGCCGATTTATCCGGGATTGGGTTAAAAAGCTGGAAGATGCGCCAGGGCGACCCGAATCCGAGCGCGCCGAGATGCGGCGACGAGCGGCCGAGTCCATCGATATCGAAAAGCAGATCCTGATCCGTTTGCTCGGGCAGAATTCGGAACCACTTCAGGAATTGACCTCTCCGGTGATCGTCCTGGCCAACGACCTGATGCCCTCCGATACCGCCGACTTCACCCCCCGAACCGTTCACGCATTTGCCACCGAGAGCGGAGGAAACACCAGCCACACTGCAATTCTCGCTGGGGCACTGGAAATTCCTGCCGTCGTTGGCCTCGGGCGTTTCCTGACGGATGTTTCCGGAGGGGACACAATCATCGTCGATGGCAGCGAAGGACTGCTAATTATCGATCCGGACGATGCAACCATCGCTCGGTACGAGGAGAAGCGGATGGTCGAGCGATCCCGGGCCGATCGTTACGATTCGCTACGGGACAAACCGGCCCTGACACTCGACCTGGCCCGGATACGACTGTTCGGGAACATCGAACTTTCGGGTGAGGCGGCCCACTGCCTGGATCGCGGTGCCGAGGGCGTCGGGCTTTACAGAACCGAGTTTCTCTATCTGAACAAGGCCACCGATCCGACCGAAGCCGAACACTACGAAGCCTATCGATCGGTTGTCCAAACGCTGGGTCCGGATCGCCCGGTGGTCATCCGCACTCTCGACCTGGGAGCAGACAAGTTTTCCAGTGTTTCCAGGGTTTTGGCGGGCGAAAAGAATCCATTCCTCGGTCTGCGGAGTATTCGCTTTTGCCTTCAAAACCTCGATCTGTTCAAAACGCAACTCCGAGCGATTCTGCGAGTCGCAACGCTTGGAGATGTGCGGATCATGTTCCCAATGATCAGCACAGTCGAGGAACTCCGACAATGCCGGACGCTCCTGAACGAAGTGAAGGAGGATTTGGAGGACGCAGGAATCCCCTTCAAACGCGACCTGCCAGTCGGTACAATGATCGAAGTGCCATCCGCCGCGATCATGGCCGAGATCCTCGCGCGTGAGGTGGACTTCTTCTCCATTGGGACCAACGACCTGATCCAATACACCCTGGCGGTGGATCGCAACAATGAAAATGTTGCGAATTTGTATAGCCCGGCCGACCCGTCTGTCCTCCGTTTGATCAAGGGGGTAGTCGAGGCGGCTCGCAAGGAACAGATTGAGGTGAATGTTTGTGGGGAGATGAGCGGGGAACCGCTCTACGCCCCACTCCTGGTGGGTATGGGCATCCGCCAACTGAGTGCGACCCCGCGAAAGATTCCAGAGATCAAGCGGGTCATCCGTCAACTGCGCGTGCAGGAGGCGGAACGGTTGGCTGAAAGTGTCCTGAATATGGAAACTGCCCGCCAGGTGGGCAATTATTTGCGCGACCAACTACGCCGTATCCTCCCCGGGGCGGCCGACTGAACCCGAGACTCAACCCCGACCCGGGGGCACACAAACCCGGGCGGGCGACTCAGGCCAGCGGTTCGCGAACGGGTTGCGACGATGAGGACTACCGAAATCACCGTCATGCCCATTTCCGGGCACCGGAATGCCGGCCTCCGTCCACCCCTTTCCGCCTCGCTACCGCTCTCTCAGCGGCAACGCAACACGTTGCTCGCTGCCGGGGCGGATGGGAAGGACTGGAGGGGCTGACACGAAGTCACAAGTTGCAAGTTTTGTTCGTCTTGGGTTCTGCATCTCTCATCGTTCGTGAAACCCAACCCGCATTGCGTTGGGTTGTGTTCGCGAACGAGGAGAGAGGATAGACCCCGAACGTACAAAACCTGTAGGTTGTGACAGCAGACGCAGCCGGATTCGATGCTTGGAGACAAGTTCCGCTTCCGCTTCGCCAAAACCGGCACGCTCCGGTTGCTCTCCCACCACGACCTCATGCGGTGTCTGGAGCGGATGCTTCGTCGCGCCGATCTTCCCTTCAAATCCACCGCGGGTTTTCATCCCTCCCCCCGAGTTGTGTTTGCCCTCTCTCTCCCGCTCGGCGTTGCGGGACTCAATGAAGTCATTGAGATCGAGTTCACCCGCTCTTGCGACTCGGAAGAGGTTCTGGCGAAACTCTGCGCCCAGGCTCCAATCGGATTGAAGTTCACACAGGTCTCCATCGTCCCCATGAAGGCAACGGCGATCCCTCGCCGCATCGTCTATTGTCTGACTCTCCTCTCCGACCGCGTTCCCGTCGCCATCGCCCGCTGCGAGGAATTGCTGGCTCAGGAGAAGGTGTGGGTCGATCGCCTCAAGCCGGTACCAAAGCGACTGAACATACGCCCTTATCTGCGGGGTTTGCACGTCGAGACGAGCCGCGAGGGGATCTCTCAAGAGTTCGCACCTGGGGCCGCGAACTCCGAGACGGCAGAGTTTTCCGTTCTGGTTTTGGATCTCTGGGTCACCCAAACGGGTACGGCCCGGGTGGATGAACTTCTCAAACTGCTCGACCTGGACGACCTGCCGGAAGCAGGTGCTGTGGTCGAGCGAGCAACTGTGGAGATACGCGACGAAGTATCGAATCCGGATTCGGCGGATGTTCCGCCGACCGGACCCGCTGAAACACTCCCGCTGGACCCGGCTGCGATTGCAGCTCTGGTCCGGCAGGATGAAGAGCAATCCGCTGCGGTTGGGTGGAGCGTGTCGCCCGCCAGCCCGGTGGTGGAATAATCCATTGAAGATTGGGTGTTGTTAGTTGTGGATTGTGAGTCGTTGGTGGTCGAATCGGACCATCCATCCACTTGCAGCCCACTCAACAGGAAACCAACATCCAATCAACAATCAACAAATTTCGAGTGAGTACATGAAGAAAGAAATGCTAATCAATGTCCTCCAATCTGAGGAATGCCGCATTGCGATTGTCGAGGATCGAGTGCTGGAGGAACTCTACGTCGAGCGATCCAGCCAGGAGAGCTACGTCGGGAACATCTATAAAGGCCGAATCGTCAACATTGAGCCCAGTATCCAGGCCGCGTTCGTGGATTTTGGAATCGGACGGAACGGGTTCTTGCATGTATCGGATGTGGATCCCGCGTACTACAAACACCTGCTCTCGAAAGAAGACCTTGAGGAGTACGAGGCCGATCAGGATCGAGAATATGGTGGGGGTAGCAGTGCACGAGGGCGCGATCGCGGAGATCGCGGTTCGCGAGACCGCGGCCCGCGACCACAACCGATGACCTCGTGGCTCGAACCGCAACCGCCTCGCATGGCGATGATTCCCACCCCCCCCACGCCCCCCACCCCTCCAACCGCCCCCATCCCTGAGAGTGGTCGCAACGCCAGCGTTGAAGATGTTGAAGATGTTGAAGATACGGAAGGCTTCGCTGAGGGCCTCGACGAGGTGCCGATGGCCGAAGAAATCTTCGAGACGGTGGTTGAGGCGATGGAGGAAAGTCCCGCCGAACTTCCCATCACTCCGCCAATCAGGCCCCAGACCACCGAACCCGAGGAAATCGACCAGGAATTCGGTGCAGGATTGGTTGAGGCAGCGCCCGCTCCACACCAGACACCGGTTTCTCTACCATCTCCGGCAGTGCGGACTCCGCGAGTCAAGATAATCCCGAAGCCAGTCATTGCCGAGCCAACCGACGATGATGACTTTGGCGCTGGGATTGTGAATGAGAC
>DASZJS010000892.1:0-10515 GCA_035947935.1 Gemmata sp.
GATCTTCGAGCAGACCCTCGACGAGCTTCGGGTCGGCGGCCTCCTTCGGCCGGGCCGCCGCGTAGATTGGATTCTTCAACAGCCGGGCGTCAAGAAAGGCCAGGATCTCTTTCTGCGTGTCGGAGTCGAGCTTCTGTTCGCGACAGAAGAATGCCGAGGAGATGACGGCGGCAGCGTTGTGCCCAAGGCCGAAAGTATTCCCTTTGTCGGCGACCCGGCTCATGCCATCGAGCCCCTTGACGATCTCGCGTTGTCCGACCGGGGTGTCCGTCTTCTCTTCGTCCGCGACGGCGCGCCCGTCAAAGAAAGCTTCGGCGCAGAACGGTGCCCCTGCCACGATGAGGCCAGCCTTCAGGAGTTGCCGACGAAGGATTGCGTCTGAACGTGTCATGGAATAGCCCCCGGGGAGTGGCGATCGCGGTCCGGCGCGTACGGCCACCGGTGAGTGACGCGCGATCCAGCCTGTATGAAGTAACGCAGCAGCGTTACACGACCATTCCCTCTTCAATTCCGAGTAGTCTTGCCATCTGTTCGACTGCGATTTCCTCAAGTGATTTCACTACCAAATCGGCACCGGCCGCGACCAGCTTGTCGGTCGAGTGATGCCCGACGAACGTGACCGCCACACACTGCATCCCACCGGCCTTCGCGGCAACTACTCCTGCGACTGCATCCTCGAACACAACGCATTGCCTTGGTGCAGCACCCAACTTTGCGGCGGCTGAGAGGAACACTTCCGGGTCCGGCTTGCCTCGGCGAACATCGTCGCCGGTCACGATGGCCGCGAAAAATCGGCGGATATCTGTGAGGCCAAGCAAGAGGTCCAGGTTCGCGGGCGGTGCGGATGAGCCGACGGCCTGTGGCCATCCCGCAGCAGCAAATGCGGTCAAGAGCCGTGCCACACCAGGCAGGAGTTGAACGCCCTCCTCGCGAACCGAGGCTCGATACAGATCTTCCTTCCGGGTTCCGATCTCGGTACACCGTGCGTCATCGGCATCCGGAAAGAAGAGTTTTCGGATTATCTCCGGGTTCCGCATTCCGAAAGTCGCGGCGAAGTCCGCTCGTGTGAATGGCTGGCCGATCTCGGTCGCAAGTCGAGCCCAAGCTCGGAAATGCTGTTCGGCGGTGTCGACAAGTGTGCCATCGACATCCCAAATGATCGCGGGAGTAGTCATGGGGATGTTGTATGGCCACGGCGGGGGGCGAACGAGCCCGCGCGATGGTCTCACCGATAGGACTTCCAAGGGTAGGGGAGGCGAGGGTGTCTCCGGAAGACTACACACACGGAGTTGTTCGAATTGAAGCGAGAAGTGTCTGGAGAGTATCGAGTTGGAGTGGTTTCACGAAGTGCTGGTCGAATCCTGCCTCTTGAGCGAGTCGACGATCTTCATCGCGACCGTATCCGCTCACGGCAATCAGCATTGGCCCGCGCCCAAAATCGGCACGAATTCTTCGGGCAACCTCATAACCATCCATCCCGGGCAGGCCGATATCGAGCAGCACAACATCGGGATGATATTCGCTAATGATTGCAATCCCAGTAGGCCCATCATTGGCCACAACGACTTCATGTCCGAGCAATCCCAGGAGTTCGGCCAAGCTCTCAGCTCCATCCGCATTATCGTCCACAACGACCATCCGGAGTGAGCCTGGACCCTTTTGAGAATCGCTCCACTTGGAGCGATCGGTTGCTGGAGTTGCCAATACTTCAACAATTGCTGGGAATCGCACCACAAATTCACTCCCACGGCCCAACCCCTCACTGAATGCTTCCACGGACCCGCCCTGCATTTCGACGAGTTGTCGAACCAGGGTCAACCCGATGCCCAGCCCACCTTGAGACCGATCGAGCGATCGATTCGCCTGGGTGAAAAGATCGAATACTCGGGGGAGGAGGTCGGCCGACATCCCAACACCCGTGTCCCGAACGCGCAAGGTGACGGTGTTGTTTTCGAGCCCTGCCGAAAGCCAGATCCGTCCACCCGGTTCCGTGTACTTCGCTGCGTTATTGAGCAGATTGATGAGTATCTGCGTCAGTCGTGCATCATCTCCAGTTATCCGAATGGGATGTGCAGGCAGCGTCACTTCCAGGGTGTGGCTGAATTGATCGATCAACGGCTGTGTGGCTTCGACAGCCTGAGCAACCACTTTATCGAGAGCAACCCGTTCCAGCGTGAGTCGAATCTTCCCAAGTGTGAGGCGGGAAACATCGAGTAGATCATCGACCAGCCGGACCAAGTGAGTCATCTGTCGCTCGATCACACCCTGCGCCCATCGGACTTTATTTGGCTCGGATGCTTTCTGGCGGAGCAGCTCATTGGCGTTCCGAATGGGCGCGAGAGGATTCCGGAGTTCGTGAGCGAGCATGGACAAGAATTCATTTTTGTGGCGATTCGCTTCCTGTACCTCGTGGTAGAGCCTGGCGTTTTCCAGGGCACTCGACGCGCGAGAAGCGAACGTCTCGGCGACGGTTATTTCGCCCAGCATGAATGGTCGCTTCGATGCTCGGCGAGACAGGCCCAGAATGGCAAACGTGTTGCCTCTGGCGCGGAGCGGAAACGCAATGGTATGCCCCGAATCCAGTTGAGGGACAGCATCGTTCTGGGCACGAATGATCGCACTGCCTAAATCCTGGTGCAGCGAGAGGAGGCTCACATCCTCTTCAACAATTGCGGCATCGGTTTCGCGGTGAGCGCGGACACATCGGCCAGCCAACCCGGGGTGTGCCTGAGGTACGACAAGTACAGCCTCATCCGCGAGGAGGGGAATTGGGAGTCGGACGACGGACTGCATTGCGATGCGCTGATCCAACGATTGCCCCAGGGTTGCTCCAGCCCGCGTCAGGAAATCGAGCCATCGGTTGGCTTCCTCGGCCGCTTCCCGCTTCGTCCGCTCCTCCACCAGTGCGATGCGTTCTTCCGCCTGCCGACGGACTTGTTGGGTCATTCGATGCAGTTCGGCAAACACTCGAACCTTGGCGAGCAGCACGGCCGGGATAACCGGAGTTGTAATGTAATCCACCGCTCCCTGTGCGTATCCCTCAGCCGCGCGAACCTCATCCGCAAACGCGGTCAGGAAGATGATGGGCACATGGGCCGATCGTTTCCGCCTACGAATCATCGCGGCCGTTTCAAATCCATCCATTCCCGGCATTCGGACATCAAGGAGGATAACCGCGAAATCGTTCTGCAGAACCGCCCGCAATGCCTCTTCGCCAGAGCTGGCTGCTATCAGATGCAGGTCGAGTTCATCCAGGATGGTCCGATAGACCAGAATCTTCTCGGGCAAGTCATCGACCACCAGGATGTTTGTCGTGTCGTCAGCGGGCATCATCGTAATCCTGGGCATTGGTCCTTGGTCCATGGTCAATAGTCAATGGTCCTTAGCCCTTAGTCTTTGGTCCTTAACCTTTGGCTTACATTCCAGCCGAACCGGTGGCTTACGTTCCAGCCGAACCGGAAACCACGAAGAGCCGATGACCCTTGACTATGGACTAATCACCAAGGACCAAATCAGCGGTGCAGCCAAGCCCGTAGCACAGCGAGTAATTGTTCGGGATCAACGGGCTTGGACAGATAGTCCCACGCACCAGCCTCGATACATTTCTCGCGGTCTCCCTTCATGGCTTTGGCCGTTACCGCCACGATCGGGAGGTTCTTCAAATGCGGAATCTGGCGTATCGCACGGATCGTCTCCATTCCATCCATCTCGGGCATCATGATATCCATGAGGACGATCTCCACTCCTGGATCGTCCTGGAGGATACGGATCGCATCCCTGCCATTATCCGCCGATGCGATAACCATGTCGTGTTCCTCCAGGATTGTCGAGAGGGCAAAGATATTCCGCATGTCATCATCGACAATCAGAACCTTTCGTCGCACCAGCACCTTGTTGGTCTGATCCATTTCCACGAGTCGTTGACGCTGATTCTCGGGTAACTTGACCAGCGGACGATGGAGGAAGAAGGTGATCAAGTCGAGCAGAACTTCCTGGGAATGTGCCCGCCGAACTGTGCAGAACTCCACGACACGTCGCCAACTTGCCATCCCGTCCGAATCGGGCGCTGAACCTTCCGCATAAAGGATAACAGGTAACCGTGTGCTGACCCGGGAAGTCCCCATCCTGACCGTTCCCTCTGCAGTGGCAAGCAAGCCATCGGTCAAATCTTCGGTTCCAGGACCGAGGACCATGCAGTCGATCGATTGTTCTGCGAGCGTGCGGAGAGCGGCAGAGGTATCCGGGACGGCAGTCACCACCAACTCTGAGTCGGCTAACCGAGCCTTGACTTGGTCGCGCCGAGCGGGATCGGGTTCGACAACGAGCAAGTGTCTGGCAGGCCGAGCGAGGTAATCGTTTAAATAATCGAGGAACCCATCCAGAACATCCCGGCTTGGGATCGGTTTGGCCAGAAACACCAGGCATCCTAAGGACAAAGCCTGATCCTTGGAATCGTCGGTACTTACCACGCAGACGGGGACGTGTCGCGTGGCTGGGTCTTTCTTGAGCCGCTCCAGTACGCGCCAACCATCGATATCCGGCAAGTGAATGTCGAGCGAGATTGCATCCGGATTGTATTCCCGCGTCAGGGTCAGCGCGGCGGCTCCGTGGGCCGTGACCACACCCTTGAACCCTTTCTCGCGCGCCGCATCGAGGAGGAATCGGGCAAAGCCGACATCGTTTTCGACGATCAGTAGCACCCGGTCATCGGATCGAATGTTATCCCGGTCGTCGCCATACTGGTTCACGAGGCGGGGATCCGCTTCCGGCTCCGAAAGCGGTACATACTCTCGACCTGAGCCTGGACCAATCATCGCTTGTCCGCTGGGGGTGTGGCCGTTGCGTTCGGTTCCATTCCGGGCTACTTGTCCATCTCGATCCCCCATTCCTTCCGATCTTGTAAACGGTGTCGGGAGCGTGGTTTCGAGAGTGGCAACTCCCTTTCGTGCCAGCCTCGAGAACGCATAGACTGCCGGGAGGTAAAGATGGAACGTACTTCCTCCTCCAGGTGTGGAGATCAGGCGAATTTCGCCTCCAAGAAGTCGCGACAGCTCCCGGCTGATCGCAAGACCAAGCCCCGTCCCACCGTACTTGCGGCTGGTACTTCCATCGGCCTGCTGGAACGCCTCGAAGATGATCTGCTGCTTGTCCGCAGGGATACCGATGCCGGTATCGGAGACGGCAAAGCAGATGACCTCCGTTGCTCGATTCAAATCATCGTTATCCCGGTTCCATCCATCCGTAGCTGGCTCCACGCTGAGTGTGACCTGACCGTGATGAGTGAACTTGAACGCATTCGAGAGGAGGTTCTTGATGATCTGCTGGAGCCGCTTGGCGTCGGTGTAGATACAGCGCGGGAGACGGGTCTCGAAGCGAGTCTGGAACCCCAGGTTCTTCGATTCTGCCACATGCCGGAAGGTCCGCTCAACATAGCCCTGGAGGTCATCCAATCGCAGGTCGCTGGCATCGACTACCACCGTGCCGGACTCGATCTTGGAGAGGTCGAGGATATCGTTGATGAGCATGAGCAGATCGTTGCCTGACGAGTGGATTGTCTTGGCGAATTCCTGCTGCTTGCTGCTCAAATTCCCCTCTGGATTCTTGCTTAACTGGTCCGAAAGGATGAGAAGACTGTTCAGCGGCGTTCGCAACTCGTGGCTCATGTTCGCAAGGAACTCGGACTTGTACTTGGAAGTGAGCGCCAACTGTTTGGCTTTTTCCTCAAGAGCTTGCCGAGCCTGTTCCACTTCCTGGTTTTTGCGTTCCACTTCCTGGTTCTGGTGAGCCAGCAACCGGGCTTTTTCCTGCAACTCTTCGTTGGTGTTCTGGAGTTCCTCCTGCCGCGTTTGGAGTTGTTGGGCGAGAGACTGGGACTGCTTGAGCAAATCCTCCGTCCGCATGTTCGCCTCAATCGTGTTGAGCACAATCCCCATCGATTCGGTGAGCTGATCGAGAAAAGCCTGGTGGCTGCTGTTGAATCCGCCCATGGAAGCCAATTCGAGAACGCCGCGGACTTGCCCTTCAAACACTAGCGGCAGAACGAGTACGCTCCGTGGTGCTGCTGCCCCAAGTCCGGATGAAATGCGGATATAGTCCGGAGGGAGGTTATCGAGGAGGATTGGTCTCTTCTCCAGGGCACATTGTCCAACCAACCCCTGACCCAACCCCACCCGTTTGCCCAGTGCTTCTCGTCCTTCCGATGCGTAGCTGGCGAGCAGCATGAGTTGCGGTGTCTCTTTATCCTCATCGAACACATAGAACTCGGCGTGCTGTGCCGTGACCACCGGACAGAGTTCTGAGAGTACCATCCGACCGACGTTTGTCAGGTCGCGTTGGCCCTGGAGCATCCGGCTGAACTTGGCGAGGTTGGTTTTCAGCCAGTCCTGCTCGGTGTTTTTCTGGGTCGTGTCGCGGAGATTCCGGATCATCTCGTTGATAGTGTTACTGAGTGCAGCAACCTCGCCCTGAGCTTCGACGGTGATCGACCGCGTCAGGTCGCCCTTGGTCACCGCGGTGGCCACCTCAGCGATGGCTCGCACCTGTGTTGTCAGGTTTGCGGCAAGTTGGTTTACGTTCTCGGTGAGCGCTTTCCAAATACCTGCCGCACCGGGAACTTTTGCTTGACCGCCGAGTTGGCCTTCCACACCGACCTCGCGGGCCACCGTGGTTACTTGGTCGGCAAACGTGGCCAGCGTGTCGATCATCTCGTTGATCGTCTCGGCCAGTTCCGCGATCTCGCCCTTCGCCTCCACCATCAGCTTTCGCTTCAGGTCGCCGTTGGCAACGGCGGTCACAACTTTGGCAATACCGCGAACCTGAGCGGTGAGGTTGCCGGCCATGCTATTCACTGAGTCAGTGAGATCCTTCCACGTTCCCGCCACACCTTCCACCTGGGCCTGTCCACCAAGCTTTCCTTCGGTGCCCACCTCACGGGCCACACGAGTGACCTCGCCTGCAAACGACCGGAGTTGGTCCACCATAGTGTTGACGGTGTTTTTCAACTCCAGAATCTCACCCTTCACATCGACGGTGATCTTCTGCGTCAAGTCGCCCAGGGCAACGGCCTTGGTAACCTCAGCAATATTTCTCACCTGCGATGTGAGGTTGCCGGCCATGCTATTCACCGAGTCCGTGAGATCCTTCCACGTTCCCGCGACCCCGCGGACATCGGCTTGGCCACCGAGCTTGCCTTCGGTACCCACCTCACGGGCAACGCGAGTCACTTCCGATGCGAAGGATCGCAATTGATCCACCATCGTGTTGACGGTGTTTTTCAACTCCAGAATCTCGCCGCGAACATCGACGGTGATCTTCTGCGACAGGTCGCCCGCGGCGACAGCCGTTGTCACATCGGCGATATTCCGCACCTGTGACGTGAGGTTGCCGGCCATGAAGTTGACGCTGTCCGTCAAGTCTTTCCATGTCCCCGCAACCCCTTTCACATCGGCCTGCCCACCGAGTTTTCCTTCGGTGCCGACCTCTCGGGCCACACGGGTAACCTCGGCGGCGAAACTGGAGAGCTGATCCACCATCGTGTTAATCACGTCCTTGATCTGAAGGATTTCGCCGCGAACATCGACGGTGATCTTCTGCGTCAAGTCACCCATCGCAATGGCCGTGGACACTTTGGACACATCGCGAAGCTGAACGGTCAAGTTCGCGGCCATACCATTCACGGAGTCTGTCAAATCCTTCCACACCCCAGCCACACCACGCACATCAGCTTGGCCACCGAGTTTTCCTTCGGTGCCGACCTCACGGGCCACACGGGTAACCTCGGCGGCAAAACTGGAGAGCTGATCGACCATCGTGTTGACAGTGTTCTTCAGTTCGAGGATTTCGCCGCGAACATCGACGGTCACTTTCTTCGACAAATCGCCGGCAGCGACAGCGGTAGTGACATCCGCGATATTGCGCACCTGGGCCGTGAGGTTGCCGGCCATGAAGTTGACGCTATCCGTCAGGTTGGCCCACACGCCCGCAACGCCGGGCACATCGGCCTGTCCACCGAGTTTTCCTTCGGTGCCCACTTCGCGTGCGACGCGAGTAACCTCAGCGGCAAAACTGGAGAGCTGATCGACCATCGTGTTGACGGTGTTCTTCAACTCCAGAATCTCACCCTTCACATCCACTGTGATCTTGCGGGACAAGTCGCCCGCGGCGACAGCCTTGGTCACATCGGCGATATTTCGCACCTGTGAAGTGAGGTTGCCGGCCATGAAGTTGACGCTGTCCGTCAAGTCTTTCCACGTCCCCGCCACCCCTTTCACATCGGCCTGTCCACCGAGTTTCCCTTCGGTGCCGACCTCTCGGGCGACGCGGGTAACCTCGGCGGCAAAACTGGAGAGCTGATCGACCATCGTGTTGACGGTGTTCTTCAATTCCAGAATCTCACCGTTCACATCGACCGTGATCTTGCGGGAAAGGTCGCCGTTTGCGACGGCCGTGGTCACGGCGGCAATGTTTCGCACTTGTGCAGTCAGGTTGCCGGCCATGCCGTTCACGGAATCGGTCAAATCCTTCCACGTCCCCGACACGCCTTCCACGCGCGCCTGACCACCGAGCTTACCCTCGGTACCGACCTCACGGGCCACGCGGGTCACTTCGGAGGCGAAAGATCGCAATTGATCGACCATCGTGTTGATCGTGTTCTTGAGTTCGAGGAACTCGCCCTTCACATCCACTGCGATCTTTTTCGAGAGATCCCCATTCGCAACCGCTGTCGTCACCTCAGCGACGTTCCGCACTTGAGCGGTGAGGTTGCCTGCCATGCTGTTCACCGAGTCCGTGAGATCCTTCCACGTACCAGCAACCCCCTTTACCTTGGCTTGCCCGCCGAGCTTGCCTTCGGTACCCACCTCGCGAGCCACCCGGGTCACTTCAGACGCAAACGAGCCGAGTTGATCGACCATCGTATTGATGGTCTTGGCAGTGCGTAGGAACTCGCCCTGAAGCGGTCGGTCATCGATATCCAGCGCCATTTTCTTGGAGAGATCGCCCTGGGCCACCGCCCCAATGACGCGGGCGGTTTCGATGGTAGGATGGACGAGGTCATCGATCAGGTTGTTGACGGACCCGACCGATTCCCGCCAAAAGCCGCCGACATCCCCAAGAGAGAGACGCTGGCTTAACTTTCCTTCCTTGCCCACGACTCGGCTGAGTCGTGCAAGCTCCTCGGCCATTCTCTCGTTCTGCTCCACCACATCGTTAAATGCATCTGCCACCTTACCCGCCACGCCGGTCCAATCGGGTGGCAATCGCGCTCCAACTCGCCCCTGTCGGAGGGAGATAAGAGCAGTCAGAAGGGCTGTCATTTCGCTGCTATTCGTCGTTGGTTCGAGAAGTGCTGACATAAGCTCTCCGGAGCCAGCATGGCGATAGTCACACGTATGAGAACGGTGACTCTGAACCCGTAATCGAGTTGGAACGAGGGGCGAAGTGGGCGATGGGGCGAGTGGACGATGCAATCATGCGTTCGGAACCGCGAAATCATTCTGGCATTGGCTTAAGGGTATCTGAATACTCAATGAATTCTTATACCCTATCCTTGGGTGTTTGTCGATTCGCGACTCTCCACTAAGCAACTTAAAATGGCTTGTGGTACTTCTCAGGATCAACCTTGCGAAGTTCCGGGACAGATAGGGATTGATTCACATGAGGATCAGAAAGACGAGGATTCCCCGCAGCGAACGCAGTGAAAAGAGAAGATACAAGGGATCTTCTGTCTTTTCACTGCGTTCGCTGCGGGGGAATCCTCTCCCATTTCCGTCTCTACCGATGCGTCACAAAGTTACCTGGATATCCTGGCGTTGCTCATCGCGCACTATCGTGAGCGTAATCGTATCGCCGCTTTTGTGTGGGTCGAGTGCCGCGTTCAAATCCTGCACCTGCGCAATTGCTTTCCCATCCACGGACACAATCACATCTCCCACTCGGATGTGGCCGGACTCATCGCGTCGAGTTCCGCGCAAACCTGCTTGAGCCGCCTTACTCCCCGGCATTACTTTGAGAATCAGGACACCCTGGTTGACCCCGAGTTGTTGAGCCAATTGCGTTTCAGCTACCTGGACTCCCAACTGGGGACGGACGATACGACCATGCTGGATAAGTTGGGGCACAGTTTGATTGATTTGATCGACCGGTATAGCAAACCCGATTCCGGCAAAACCACCGGATGGGCTGACTATGGCGGTGTTCATACCGATCAGGCGACCTGCACTGTCGAGGAGTGGCCCACCCGAGTTGCCTGGATTGATCGCCGCACTCGTTTGGATAGCACCACGGATCGTGTGCCCGTTAGTTGAGTCGATCTCGCGTCCCAGGGCACTGACAATTCCATTAGTTAGCGATTGATCCAGACCAAAAGGATTGCCGATGGCGTAGGTGATTTGCCCAACTTTCAGATCGCTTGAACTCCCGATGAGGATGGGGTGAAGTTTACTCTTGGGTGCGGAGATCTGGAGTACCGCCATATCCATCTCCGGTGAGGCCCAGATGTGGCGCGCATCGTAAGTG
>DASZJS010000893.1:0-25866 GCA_035947935.1 Gemmata sp.
GAGGAGGCTTGGGTGCAGAGTTTGAGGGTGCAGTGACGGTCTGCGAGTGGACGTCGGCGTGGAACTTCGGATAGGTTCTTATACGGGTTCGGCCCGTCATGTGGTCGCCACTTTGCAGCCGAACGACTCAAATCCACCTGCCGATCCGCTCGGTGAACTCCACATCTCGAAAAGCGAACGTGCGGGCCGGATTTAGGTCCACGGCTGGTTCGGCGTTAGGGATTCGCAGGAGGCTGGAGGATTGCCACGACTGCGGACAATACTCTCGCACACGCAGTCGGAGTGAGGACACCGACTGAGCGGACAATCAAGCCAGCATGGGCTGTGAACAGCTTGCCGGGTCGTGCGAAACTGGCCATCAATAACCCGCCCGACGCGAAATCAGAAGCGTCCAGCGATACAGCCACTGGGTCACCGTAAGGGCTACTCGTGATTTGGCAGAGAACCCAGTCTCCACGACCCGCGTCAGCCAGGCAGACGGCTGGCCGGAGTTTCGATTGAGACAGGTCCGAAAATGGGAACGGCACAAGGACTACTTCCCCTGCTGTAGGTGTGACCATGCAGCGTCCTCCTCGGGCCGAGACCAGTCTACCGCCAGAGCCGCCTCAGCGAGTAGTGCGGTTTCGCCCGGAACCGTAGCCGCCTCTTCCAACACCGTTAAGAACGCCCGCCGAGGGCTGGACACATGGATCTCACCGAGCAACTGGACTCGACCAGCCGCATCGACAACCGCTTCGACTGTTTGGATCATTGGTCACCTCCGTAATCATTCTACCGGGCTCCAGTCCGCTGGTGAGATTGCGCGTTACATTTCACTTGTGACGGTCTGCCGTGAGTATCCTTAACCGAGCACTCGTCCAGCTATTCCTGTACCCTCCGCCGAACGAATGAACTTCTTGTAGGGTAGGTCGTCTTCATGTCTCTTCACTCCGTAACAAAGGCTTTTTCGTGTACTGCACGGGAATGGACCCGATGGGGTCGTCCAGTTTCACCTCGCTCCGGCGGCGACCCACGAGACGAACATAGCCCAGGTATCTTCCTCGGTCGGCCTCCACTGCCTCGATCTCCACGCGATTCTCGGGGACCACCGTTTTGTGCCACTCCAGCCACATTTGCCAACCATCCGGCATGGTGTCGGCGAGCACGATATCCAGGATGCCCGTCCGTTCCCAGTGCCTATTCCACCAGTCCGCCGAATGCAGACACCAGAGGTCAGGAGTCCACCACGCCCGGAGATGATCGGGGACTGCGTCGGTGATCTCCTGTATCAACCCTGCCCCGGCGATGCCCACCGGGCCGCCTGGCTTGACGAACCGGGCGAGGTAATTCAGATACAGGTCGTCCGTTCCGTAGTAGATCATCGAATCGATGCAGACAATGGCATCGAAGAATTCCGCGGCAAACGGCAGCGATCGCGCATCTGCATGGATCGGGAAAACACCATCCCCGACCCCGGCATCCCTGATCCGCTGGATGTTCTCCGAAGCGCTAAACCACAAGTCGGTTGCCCAGACCTGCACGCCGAATTCCCGACGCAAGAAGATCGAGGACATCGCCCGGCCGCAGCCAAGGTCCAGCACGCGCATGCCGGGCCGCAGGTCCATCGCCTCCGTGAGCCATTCGGTCATCCACAAGGCGTTGGCCCCGCCGCTGACGTTGGCGATGACCCAGTCCGGGTGGTACGCCGAAGCCCGCGGGAATCGCTCGGAGACGAGCCGTTGGTCTGCGATCACAAGGACTCCTCATGGCATAGGAAGGCTGATACGTGTTGGGTGGCACAGATTACACCTCTCCCTGTTTACGCTCTGCCAGATTGAAAATGAGGCCGAAAGGGTCGCGAATATAGCAACGAGGAATACTGGGGTCTTCATTTTCAACGCGACACCCCGCGGCGACCAACTTCTCTTTTGCGACGGCAAGGTCGGAGACATAGAACTCGAAAACAGGGCCATAGGACGGACCCTTTTCGACGTAGAGACAAAAGGAGCCTGTCTCCAGGCCAACAAGTGCTTCGCTTCGGTGGATCACACGCAACCCGAGTACCGTTTCGTAAAAGCGCACGGCTTCGTTTAGCTGATCGTTTTGGATGAGAACATCTCTCGACGATGTGGCCTCGATTTTCATAGTGATCTCCGATTGTTGCGCTGATGGCTTGAGCGCGGTATCCACGAATCCTAACGAGCAAGTGTTCGACAATTCGCCCTCACCCCCAACCCCTCTCCCCACGGGAGAGGGGAGCAGGATTTACGCCTCTCCCGCGGGGAGAGGGGTTGGGGGTGAGGGCCATCATTTATCGGTACCCAGCGTCCACGAGTGCCTGATCCACCCGGTCGAGATGGTACTCCCGATGGCTGCCACGATCCAGGTTCGGGCGGTAGCCAGGGGTGGAGCGATAGCGCAACCCCTGGAAGGGGTCGTCATCCGGTCACACCTCAACGCCGATCAGCTTTTCGGTCTGCTTGCGAGCCACGCCACCCATCAGACTCAGAAGGCGATTCCGAAACCAGCACTTCAACGGGTTTTCATAGGCAAAGACTTTCCCGACCTTCCAGGATTGATTCGTAATATACGCGGTGCGGTCAAAGCGTGCGCGCTCGTAAGCCAACAACCCCGTCGGCACCTCTTCCGCCTCCCGCAGACACTTCGCCAGGACATAGGCACTCTCGATTGCCTGACATGCTCCCTGACCCAGATTCGGAGTCGTTGGGTGCGCGGAGTCACCGAGAAGCGTAACCCGGCCATCGGTCCACTTCCGCACCGGCGGACGGTCAACGATGTCGTTCCGGAGGATTGCCGCGTCCGGTGTTGCCTCGATTGCGGCCGGGATCGCTGGATACCAGTCCCCAAAGCGCTTCAGTAAATCCGCCTTGTGACTGCCTGGTCCGGCACCTTCACCAGCCGGGACGTTTGCCGTGGCGAACCAATAGGTCCGGCCTCCCCCAATCGGAAGCATGCCAACCTGCGACCCCCGACCCAGAGCCACAAGCGTTACCCCCAGAGGCACCTCGGGTCGGTCAATCAGCCCAACACCTCGCCATGCCGTGTAACCCGCATAGCGCAGGGGTTCATTCCCAAGGAGTTGGTTGCGCACCAGTGATTGGATTCCATCGGCACCCACCAAAAGTTGCCCGCGAATCTCATCCCCTTCAGCAAAGAGGGCGGTTGCCCCTTTTTCGTCCTGGAAGTAAGAGACGCAGGTCGTTCCGAGGGTGATGTGTTCCCGCCCGAGAGCATCGACCAGTTTGGCCAGCAAATCGGCTCGGTGGATACCGATGGTGGGCGCGCGGAGCTTCTGGTTAATCTGTCCGAAATCGGAACCTAACAGCAACTGGCCCCGCCATGTCCTCACTTCGGTCTGCCGGATTGTTGCCGCAGCTTCTTCAATGGCTTCTCCAACGCCCAGTTTTCGTAACACCTTGACAGCATTGGCCCAGAGAGTGATTCCCGCTCCGACTTCGCGCAGCTCCCGGGCCCGTTCGTAGACGGAAACATCCCAGCCGGTTTGTTTCAGCGCGATCGCTGCGGTCAGCCCGCCAATACCCGCTCCCACAACCACAGCCCGCGGCATAACTATTCTCCGATATGCAAGTTACAGCCACGGATCTTTGCCGCGGTCCCGGTTTCCACTGGCAGAATACAAACTGAAACCGAAAGAATCGCAAATTCCGGATAAATCTCCAGTCAGGAGCCGCGAATACATTTCAGACGAGCTTCGCCGCACTGGATAGAATGAAAGACCGAACGGGAAGCGGACGAAGCAAAATCAGGTCCATGGCAGGAGCCCGGCGTTCGGGACGACCGAGATCCCGCCCTTAACTTCTCAGAGGTGCGTTGTAATGTTGAAGAAACTGGTGATCGTGGCGGCGATCGGGTTCGTTGCCGTAGCCGCGGTGAAAAGCACGAAAATCGGAACGGACATCCGCTCCGAGATGAACGCCCTCCGAGAGGAGGCAGAAGCCAATATTCCGCCGGAAAAGGAGATTGGCCGCCTGCGGAACGAGATCAAGTTGCTCGATAAGGATCTCATGACGGTTGTGAATCAGTTGGCCAAGGAGCGGGTGGAAGTTGCTCAACTGAAGGAAAAGGCCGACAACCTTCGCGCCAAGCAGAGCCAGGACAAGGAACTCCTCAATACCCGCGCTGAGGCGATCAAGAAGGCGACCGAGAAGACAACCGAGCAGGTGGTTTTCGGCGATCGCAAGCTGAGCATCGCATCTGCCAAGGGCGAACTTGAGAGCGGAGTGAGAACTTACACGATCAATCAGAAGTCGCTGGATTCGATGGATACCACCGTTGCCACCCGGGAGAAGGTCAAGGAGAGCCTGGAAAAGCAACTGGAGACATTGAAGAACCAGAAGACCGATTTGGCCGCCGCGGTTGATGGTCTTGAAGCTGAGCTGACAAACCTCAAGCTCCAACAGATGGAGAGCAAGTACCAGACGGACGACAGTCGGCTGGCGAAGATCAAGGAAGACATCCGGGCACTGAGGACGAAGATGGACATCGAACGGGAGAAACTCAAACTCCTGCCGTCCACCCTGGAACCTTCAGTTACCACATATTCCAGCAAGTCTGTGGATGACATCATGGCCCCGCTCAATGCACCAGCGAAGACAGCCACCACGGGCGAGAAGAAGCCAGTTGTCGAGTGAGTTCTTGACGAGCCGGAAGCGTGAGCGACCGGAGTTCTTGGCAAACCGGGAGCGTGTGGGATCGGAGACAGACTCCGATCGCTCACGCTCCCGACTCGTTTCAAAACGGGTTCACCTTGGGATTTCAGTCGCAAAATGTAAGAATGATGGTATGTAGGGGTATCGTCCATTCGTTGACCTCTCCCCTCCGCCCTCCTCGACTGGCAACGGCCTCCCACGATGCCACGACTTTCGGAACTTGCGGACATATTGATCAAGTGCCGGGTGATTTCCAGGAATCAATGGGATGAGGCCGCGCAAATCGGTCGCGAAGATCTCTCTCGTATCCTCGCTCACCTCAGCAAAAACACCCCCATTTGGTGGGAAGGTCCATCACCCGCCCCAACCTGCTTGACGGAATATCAGCGCGATATCATTCAGTCGCGATTCGACGATAATGAACTCGATTTGCTTCGCCGCGATCTGGTTTTGAATCAGTTCCTCCTTCTCGACAAACTCGGGCATGGCGGGCAAGGCGAGGTCTATCGCAGCCGTCAACTCAATCCGCCACGATTTGCCGCGGTCAAAATCCTGATTCGCGACACGGAAAGCCGCCGGAAGCGATTCGAGCAGGAAGCCCGGGCGATGATCAAGATTCAGCACCCAAATGTTGCTCGATTCTATCTCTACGAACGAATTCGGGATGCGCAGGGCGATCCAACCAATGAATACCTCATCGCGATGGAGTTCGTGAATGGGACGGACCTCCAACGGCTGGTTCGGCAAATCGGCCCTATCCCGTGGCCATTCGCGATTCACTGGGTCTGCGATTTACTCAGTGGACTTGTTGTGATCCATCAGAGCGGATTCATTCATCGGGATGTGAAACCCGAAAACGTAATGATCGTCGGTCCACATCCCGGGCCAGACGTTTCCTGGGAAGAAACCACTGCCAAGCTCCTCGACTTTGGAGCGGTGAATCGGATTGGCGAATCCGTTGAACTGGATGGTTCGGCTCCCCGAGTCTTTGTCGGGACGATGGAGTACGCATCACCCGAACAGTGGGTGGGGGAGATAGTCGTTGCGTCCGACATTTATGCTCTCGGCGGGACGCTGTTCTACATGCTCACTGGTCGGCACCCTTTCAAGAAAGAGCGGCGAGATCCGGTTGCCTACAGAAACGCCCATTGCCGCGAAGAGGTGCCCGACATCCTGGCGTTCAACTCAGATGTTCCTCCCGAACTTAACCGACTGTTCCAACGGATGATGGCGAAAGATCACGAGCAACGGAGTACGGCGGCCGAGCTACTTGAAGAGTTCCAGCAACTCCGCCCCCGCGAAGTGGTTGCAACCTCTTCTTCACTTGGCGCACCGCTTTTCAATCCGGGACGGTCAAAATCCACTTCGGTTGAGCCGTCGCGATCCACGGACGTCATGCAACCCCAGCGACCGCGGCGACCCGTTGTTGAAGCGCCCGACACGAATATCCAGAACCCCTTTGCGCGAGTGGCCGATCCGTTCCTTTCGTTCCTCGAACGAATTTTCCTGCCCGACCATTTACGCCATCCGCCCGGGACTGAGGTTGCGATTCCGGAACGACTGATTGTCTTATTGCGGCGACCTCTTGTTCTCGCGGTCCTGGCGATCGTCCTGGTCATCCTGGTCGTCCTGCTACTCAGATGGTGAGTGATCGGGTGAGAGGCGTCCCAGCACGATCGCTGCGGCAACGAAGATTTTACCCCTAACACAAAAGCCCACTTCCAAAAGTCGTCTTGTCGGTGTTAGTAGCCGGCTGTGCTTGCGAGGATTTGGCAGCATGGAGTATATTATTTATAAGCATTCTTCACTCGACGGCGGCTTCACCGCCTGTGAGTGATTGTTTTGCCCTGCGGAATTCGGGATGGATTATTACCTGGAGAACCTGCGGACGGGGGAAACAACCGCCCTCAACCCGAACCGCACGCTGATCGGAACCGCCGAACACGCCACGATCCGGACAACGGAGAATGGCCCGTTTTTGGCTGCGCTTATCGTCTCATACCCGAACGGGTGGTCTATCCACGGGCTTTCCGACGACAAGGTGACGTTCAACTGCAAACCTTTACGAGTGACTCAGCAAGTCACCCCTCAATCTGGCGACATCCTGGAAATTGCAGAAGATCGGTTTCGGTTCATTGCGATTTCCAGTTTGCCTCTTGATCCCCCGGTGGCGGAATCCCCTTCACTTCCCTCGTGTTTCGCCTATATCCGCTTCCCCGATGGAATGGAAGAGTGTCGGGTTGTTGATCACAATCTGCTCTTTGGCCGCCTGCGGGTCTGCCACGTCCGCTATCCGGATACCAAGCTCTCCCGGCTGAACGCGCTCCTCGCGGCCCACGGGGGCATCTGGTATGTCCATGCCCTCTCGAAGGCTTTAATTGGCCGAAATCGCCGCCCAGTATCGGAAGTTGTAGCCCTCGAAAACGACGATGAGTTGCACATCGGGCCACTGGTTGTGCGGATTGAACTGCGGGAGCAAAACGCGATTGACTCCAAAGAGACCAGGAACCAGCTCGATGCGAGCCAGGAAACCGTTGCTGGTATTGTTGGGCCGGCAAGACCAGAAACTGCCTCATCCGTAACGGATGCTCCCACCATCGAAACGCCTTTGCCATCGAGCCCGGATGTTGTGCCGGGGATGGCAGCGATGTACGCTTCGGGAGCGCGACTCGATCAGTGGCTTAAGGCCCAGACGCCGCAAACGGGTTCACAACCCGGGCTCGGCAGTTGGTTCGGTGCCCAACGGGAACGACTCAAACGGTTTTGGTTCGATACGCCCGAGACAACCTCGGCTCGAGCTTTGCGGACTTCAGGAAGACCCGAGGAAGCGTTTACCGTTCTCAACCGGGCTCTCCGTGCCCGTCCCGACAGCCCGAATTTGCTTCGGGAACTCTACCGACTCTACGATGCAGTCGGTTTGCACGATTTGTGCTTTCGACCGCTCCGTCAGATCGAAAAACTGGCCAACGCCGGGGGCGGAGCGGACACTTGGGTACTTGAGACACTCGCCCGCCTCTGTGAACGACTGGGGAAGCAAAGGCCGGGAATGTTTGATCGAGCCATCAGTTATTGGAACAAGCTCGAGCGTGCAACCGGCATCAATTATGCCCGCGAGAAAGCGGCGACCATGGCCAGCCGTACTCTCGTTGAGTCGGGATTCGCAAAGATCTCGGGCGACGACTCGTAAGGCGATCGTTTGTCGATCGCCAAACACCCCACTTCAAACCACATCCATTTTTCCTTTTCCCTACTGGACTCGCAATTCTTCGCGGGTAAGCTCGGCGGGCGTCACGCCCTTTCTTCTCCCACCGAGGCTGCCTCATGAACCGTCGCGAAATGCTCACCCGATCCGCCGTTGCCGCTCCCACAGCGCTGCCGTGGTTCTTCTCCTCCTCGTCTCGCGCAGCGCAACCGCCGGTGCCCGCCGCAAAGGGCGACGCGATCAAGATCACCGATGTGAAGACCTTCCTCACCGCGCCCGCGAACATCCGGCTCGTCGTCGTGAAGGTGATGACGAGCGAGCCGGGACTCTACGGCCTCGGATGCGCAACATTTACCCAGCGGGCTCGCGCGGTCGAAACCGCGGTCGATAAGTACCTCAAGCCGTTCCTCATCGGCAAGAATCCCCTGAACATCGAAGACCTGTGGCAATCGAACTTCGTCAGCTCGTACTGGCGAAACGGACCGGTACTCGGCAACGCGATCAGCGGCGTTGACATGGCCCTGTGGGATATTCTTGGGAAGCGTGCGGGCATGCCGGTGTACCAGCTTTTCGGTGGGAAATGCCGGAAGGCGGTCGAGACATATCGCCATGCGTCCGGAGAGACGTTCGCGGATGTCGAGAAGGCCGCACGTAAACTCATTGAGGATGGGCAGCGGGTCGTTCGCATTCAGGTCAGTGTCCCAGGAGTTGCTACCTACGGAGCGGGCGCGAAGGGAGGTGGGAAGGACGATAAGAACTCGAACGCGACACCGCAAGTGTGGGAGCCGCGAGCGTATGTCCGCACCGTGCCCAAGCTCTTCGAGTACATCCGCAAGCAAATCGGCGACGAGGTGGAACTGCTCCACGATGTCCACGAGCGCATTCCACCCATCATGGCGATTCAACTCGCAAAAGACCTGGAGCAGTTCAAGTTGTTCTTCCTTGAAGATCCGCTCAGTCCCGAGGACATCGGCTACTTCGAGAAGATCCGGGCACAATCAAGTACGCCCATTGCGATGGGCGAACTCTTCAACAACCCGAACGAATGGGTGGGGCTCATCAGCAAGCAACTCATCGACTTCATCCGCCTTCATCTCTCGCAAGTGGGCGGACTGACGATGGCTCGCAAGGTCGCGGCGATGTGCGAGTTCTTCGCTGTGCGAACAGCCTGGCATGGACCGGGCGATGTATCGCCTGTTGGACACGCCGCGAATGTGCATCTGGATCTTGCGGTACCCAACTTTGGCATTCAGGAAGGGCGCGTCTTCACGCAGGCGGAGAAGGATGTGTTCCCGGGTTGTCCCGAACTGAAAGACGGCTACTTCTGGGCGAACGACAAGCCGGGGCTTGGAATCGACATGGATGAAAACCTCGCGGCTAAGTTCCCGATCGCCGACGACCCGCCGTTCGACTACCGCTGGGGCAACCTGCGGAGGAAGGATGGGACGGTCGTGAAGCCGTAGGGGAAGGCGGGGAAGACGAACTGAATGAGTTTGAGACCAATACAGTCCAGAGCAATTGCGTCACCACTGGTGACACTTTTTCGTCATCTGCGTAGATGCCGCAGAACGAAGCATCCGGAAGAGGCTTGGCCGGATGAAGCCCCCTCCTAATGACCTTGCATGAGCGTTGGTCTGCGCCACTTGGGGTGGGGTGTCGTGTCGTTCACGTCGCCCCATCAATGCCCTCGGTGAAGTCGGGTTCGGCCGCGCTCACAGTGGGGTCAGTTGCAGCGGCCTTCACGCATTCGGCGTCGAGAACGGTGAGTTTCTTGTCTACGGCGTACTGGATAATGTTCGCGGCCCGGGCGAGAGTCTTCCGTGGGTGGATCGAGGTCGGGGCTCCGAGCAAGGCGTCCATCCCGTCTTCAGTGAACGGTTTGATCGAGCCATTCTCCTTGGAGTCGAGGCGGTAGTAGTCGAGGTGTGCGATGATGATGTCGCGGGCCTGGCTCTTGCTTGGGAACGGGAGTTCCACCGAGTTGGGGGAATTCGGGTCAAGCCGTCCGACAGCTGCCAAGCCCGCCTCACCCCAAGCCGTCGAGAGATTGACGGACGCCTGCTGGTGGGTGGTGAGGACGCACGAGAAGAAGCGATAGGCGGTATTCGCATACCCAGGACGAACCGTGCAGAGCCCGAATTCCTTGGCGAATTCGATTCGCTCCTTTCGGGCCATCTTATCGACGAGGTTCTCGATGTCGTCGATGAATAGGTAGCCGCCGCCGTACCCGGCTGCCCGCAGGTAGTTCACGATGTCATCGAAGAGTAGCGTGCGTGAGTAGTCCAGGATTTTCGTGTCGCGAGGCACGTAGAGCGGGTCGAGTTGCTGGTCCTTGCGCATCGATCGCAGGTAGGTCTCAAATGTTCCTCTTGAGAGTTCTCCCGCGACAGCCGCTTGAACACCGCCAGCGATGAGGGTGTTCGCCACTTCCTCGTCGAGTTTGTCCGGGTTGACTCCATGTTTTTCCAGGATTTCGTCCTTCAACAGGTTCTCGGCCCCGGCCTCGCCCTTGGAGTCGTCGGAGAGGATGCGTTCGCTCTTGTCATCGGGAAGAGCATTCAGCCGGAGGACCGCGCGCGACGCCCGAAGCACACCATTCTTGCAGACGTCCACGAGGCCCGAAAGTGCCAACTGCTCCATATAGCGCCGGTCAACCTGATTCTTGAAACCGACATAGATGACTGCTGCCGAAAACTTCCCGCTGAACTCTGTGTTGCCCCAGTCATGGTTGATCCGCTGTCTGAAGTATTGAAGCAGTGCCGTCTTTCCCACGCCGCGGCCTGTCTCGCTGTCGCCCTTGGCCCACAGGTAAGCGAGTTGGGCGCGGTTGAGGAAGTCGTCGGGCCGGATTAACAGCCGCTCGAACTTCTCAATCGCAGACTTCGCTGTGGATGTGGCGTAGATCGCACCGTTGATGCGGGGGTTATCACTGTGTGGATTCACGAATCCGTTATTTGGGAACGGCATGTCCTTCAGGCCCAGCAAGGCATAGATGGACCCAGTGGCAACCGCACTCTTCTTGGGCAGATTCAGTGGCGGCATGGGCTAGACCCTCGCAATGAGGTTGAAGATCTGTGTGGAATCGGTGCGCATGCGGACTAAGGGCTTGCGTCGCCCTGAGATGCGGTCGTAAGTCAGGCCGACCGTGACGGGAGGCTGCCTCAGATCTAGCAGGGCATTAATCCCTTCGTCGAAAGCGGCTTCCGGGATCAATAGACTCTCGCAGACGAGGTCACGCACGTCAGGGAGATCGTAGTAGCCCGCTTGTGCGTTGAGGGACGAGAACGCTTCCCTGATGGCTCCGAGAAAGCTTTCGCGAGTCGCCAGGTCGTCCATGTTCGGCTCACTTAGATAGATAATGTAACGACCTATGGTAGGTATTGAAATTTCCAGGGGGTGATGCCAACGGCGTTTGAACGACCCTCCTTCGTTACAGGGAGAG
Organism: Gemmata sp.; assembly: GCA_035947935.1. Classification (GTDB taxonomy): domain Bacteria; phylum Planctomycetota; class Planctomycetia; order Gemmatales; family Gemmataceae; genus Gemmata. The sequence goes on from DASZJS010000893.1 coordinate 11,315, forward strand.
TAGCTCTTCGCGAATTCCCCATAGTCGTTAGTCACCTTCATTATGTTCAACAGCCTTAGACTGATGAGCCGGTCGCACATGGCGCGAAAGAGCGGGACGCCGATTTTCGTCTCGGGAATGAGTTTCCCCAGGATCATCTCACGCATGGTGTCTTCCATCGCCTTCGCCGAGAGCCCTTTCGTGTTCTCAATAAGGGCTTTCGCCACTGCATCCGCCTCGCCGTTGAAGGCGGGGGTCAGCAGATGCGTAATGTAGCTAGCGTCATGGGCACGGCTCGCCTCAATGACGGGACTTAGAATCTCCCCGTGAGCAACGTGCTCATGGACGACTGCGTAGAGATTCGTGTAGGTACTCAGGTGAACGGAAATCATTAACCGCCGGAGTTCGACGTGCTTCTTCTGGTCCAGAAGAGCCAGAGCTTGGTGCCCCGCTTCGGTCAACTCATAGCCCTTATTCCGCGTGCCATCGGCAAACGAAAAGTGTGCAAGCTCCTGGCAGATCTTTTCACCAACCGTCTCGTAGTTGCTCTTTGGCTCGGGGAGCATCAGCCGAAGAGCTCGATCCCTGGCGTACTTGAGAACATTCCGGGAGATCGTCTGAATCTGTTCTTCGCGCGAAGCTGTCGGCATGGCCGCGAGGACGCGGAGGCCAATGTAGTGGTATCCGACATCGGTGACGTTAAAGCTCGTGATCTTCACGTTGCTGTCCTCTTGACGGCATCCCGGAATACGCCGATCAGGCGCGAACATTCCGCATTGAGAGAGCGGAGTTGGTCGCCGAACTGGCCCGTCTCGCCGACCCGGACGGCTCGAATGGTAATCGTGTTCTCGTTCAGGATGTCGCATCGCTGGTTCAGATCGGCCGGAGCGAGCATATCGGAGAAGCGGCCGAGCGCCACGCAGAAGTCGTCGAACGCATCAGCCTCTTCCGGGGGCAGGACGAGACCCTTCTCCAATTCGGCTTCCAAGAATCGGACGTTGTAGACCAGTAGGGGCACCGGTCGTAGGCTTGGTGCAATCGGGTGGATTCCAAGCCCGAGGCATGCGGCAAGCCCGGTGTACTCGAAAGCAACTGACGATATAAAAACGGGAATCAAGGTTTGTTTGAGTAGGCTCGGCGTGAGGGAGAGGTAATCCAAGATCTTCGAGAAGAATACGATCACGTCGTTCTTCTCGGGTGGAGAAGCTTGGCGATTCTTCAGCTCGAAGATTGTACGGAACGGTTCGTTGCGTACTACCACATCGACTTCATGCAACACACCCGAAGCGGTGAGCAGGCCACTCCCCAAGTTCAGTTCCCAGTTCTGGGACACGATCCAGCCGGGGAGTTTCAGGACACAACTCTCTCGGAACTTCTGCTCAAAGCCCTGGTCGGGAATTTGCTCACGGTCGAGATGCTGCCAGTCTTCGTTAACGAAACGATAGCAATGTCGAAGCATTGCCATTCCCTGGATCGGTAATTCATGCTCTATGCGAATTGACACATAGATTCGGGGACTTCTCCCCGCCCCAAATTCAACAACCAAGGATTATCGCTGATTTTGCGGTAATTCACAACACAGAAAGCGTTTACAACCCGTCATAATTACAACTCACACACGGCAATTCTCCCGCACACCGGTCGCCTGTCAAGGTCCGTAGTACAGTGGAGGAGCATACCGTGGCCGTTACCGAAAAACACAGCGATGTGCCAGAAGGAATCCACCGGGCACAGAGTGCGGACGTGGAAGACCGATTCCGGCAACTCGCAGCCGAGTGGCGAGATGCCATCGGTCCACTCTCATCGGCCACGAAGATCGTTCAGCACTCCGCCTATCAGGGGATCATCGCCCTGGGATCGGACGTGGTGCCGCTCATCCTACGCGATCTGGAACAGAAGCCCGACCACTGGTTCGCGGCACTCCGGGCCATCACCGGGGAAGACCCCGTCGCCCCCGAGGACCGTGGATTGGATGGCCGCAACCTGGGTCCGCTGGGGGAAGGAGCATGGTTTCTGGTGGTGAGTACAATGACGGCGGTTTGGGTCGCGCAATGAATCCTTCATCCAGACCAGCAGAGGATTGGTCAGTCAATCCAAATCGCGAGTTTGTTTATGATTGAAGTGATTATTTCTGCGGATGGTCGTGTTCCAAGAGGCTGAAAAAACATGACAAAACATGACAGCCCCGTGATTGAACCTACGATTAGGCTGGAAAACGCCTTGTAAAGTGCCAAAACACATCATCGCAATCTTGTCTGAATAGTGACACCGCTGACAAACACTCCTGACACCTTCAACGCAACCGAACCGATGACAGTCTGCCCACGCGGGCAGAACCGCGCCCCATTGAGCCCAGGCTTTCGATCTGGGCTCATGGTACTCGTTCGTTTTCACTTCCGGGGAGGGAGCTGATACCCCTCCTTGTTGACCTGGATGCGGTAGAGGCTCTTCCCGGCGGTTATGTAAAGCGTCTTACTCGCTTCGCCGCGGCCAAAGCCAACATTCGTGGGGATCTCCGTCTTGATGTAATCGAGTTCCTTGCCGTCGGGAGAGTAAACGTAAATCCCGGGCCTGTTTTCAGCGCGAATAGCGACGTAGAGATTGCCCTCCTTATCGACGACAAGACCATCCGGTCCATCGAACGGTGCATAATCGACGAGAGTCTTGCGGAACTTAGCGGTGCCATCGGCTGCCAGGTCGTAGGCGAGCAAGGTCATCTCACCTTTTTTCGTTGGCTGGTCTTTCCCATCCTTGTCCTTGAGCCTGCCAATCGCCGTCGTCCCGTTATCGTTACTGACAACGTAGAGGGTCTTCTGGTCGGGTGAGATGGCCACGCCGTTCGGTTTCCCGGCGTCGGTGATGATGCGGTGAATCGACCCATCGGTGTCGATCCGGTAGACAGCCTGAATGGGTTGATCGATCGGTTCCGGACCCAGGTAGCGCGGGTCGCTGAAGTAGATCCGTCCTTTTTCATCGATCGCCAGATCGTTCGGTGAATTCAATGGCTTATCCTCGAAAGTAGCCGCGATGATGTACGACTTGCCTGTCTTCATGTCCGTTCGCGTCACGCGGCGACCACCAAAATCTGCCCCCTCCGCCGCAATCAGGTTCCCATCGGCATCGAACTTGAGTCCATTTGACATGCCACTCGGCGATCGGAAGATTGTTGCCTTCCCGGTGCTGGGGTCAAACTTCCAGATGTGTCCTGCTTCGATGGGGAGCTTCTTGTCCCGGGCAAAGTGCGTGAACGTGATATCGCTGAAGTAAACCATTCCATCCGGGGCAACGGCCACACCTTCCGTAAGAACCATTCCCCCATCGAAAACCTTCTCCAGTTTGGCACCAGGAGGCACAATGGGGTCGGCAGCCTGGCTCGGACCAAGCACAAGAATTGTCAACAAAACACCAAGACCAAATTGAACAAGTCGCATGAATGACTCCAGGAGAGAGGATGGTCGCGAAAGTAGCAGGCACACTCCGTGTGCCGTTGTCGGTTGGCTACGGCACACGGAGTGTGCCTGCTACTTTCGAGAGGAACGTCATCCGTGACGGAGGAAACGTCATCTCAACAGCACCTGTCGCAATGAACAGTATTACATCGGCGGCAGTACCGGAGCGGCTGTCCGCGGTATCATAACCGACTCCAAATCGACCCAGTGCTAGTAAATCGGACAAGACACCAACCCTGTACCGTTTGCGTTGAGTCCTGGCTCTATTCTGTGTATCCTTCGAAATGACCGGCGAACAAGCTCAGTTGATATTGGCAGGAGGAGCGGTATGAATGCAAGCGCTGGAGGTAACAATCGGCCGCGCGAGGCCGTTGACTTGGATGAGACTTCAGACATCTCCGTCGGTGGACTTGGTGTGAGACTCGCCGCCCTGAAAGCGGAAGATCGTCGCCCGGAGTTGGCAGCTGTCGGAAAGGCAGTAGAACTCATGCGGCGGGAGCGGGGGCTTTCCACTGAGAAGCTGGCCCTTCGTGCTCATGTGACGGAAGATGCCCTCTTCGACCTGGAGCGAGGGCTCCGAATGCCGAATACTCGGGATGTAATCCGTCTCGTTTGTGTGGTTCTCGACATCCCCGCCGATAAGCTCATCGCGGCAGCGGGTCTGAGTGGATCGCCGGACCCTACACTGACTTCTGCAGCAATGCGACTGGCCAGCCAAGCGAAGATGCCAGAAATCCTCTCCGCGCCTGAACACGCCGCACTCAACGAATTCATGGGAGCCATTGCCGGGAAGTGAGGAGGCATTGGCGATAGAGACATTGGCAAAATGCAGAGGGAATATGTCGATTAATCTTCAACAGTTCGCCTACCTCTGAGGGTTAGTTTATTCTGTAGAGGTGCCAACCTCACCTGCGCATAGCCGCTGCCACTTGGCCTGGAACCCCGGGCGTTCCAGAACTTCGGGATTGATGATGCCGCGTGGCGCGACACCATCGGCCAGGTCGAGCATTCCCCGACATACGGTTCGCCCAACGTCCCGGAAGAGTTCGTGGGTCCAGGCGATGTTATGCGGAGCAAGCAACACGTTGTCGTAATGGGCGAAGGGTGGTGGAGTCGTCAACGGTTCCCCAACAAAGCAATCGAGGGCCGCTCCAGCCAACCGCCCTTCTCGAATCGCCACATTGAGGGCTTTTTCATCCACGATGCCACCCCGCGCTGTGTTGAGGAGGTATGCGGATCGCTTCATCAGACCGAGTTCCCGCTCTGCAATCAGGTTCCGCGTTTGCTCGGTCAACGGGCAATGGATCGAGACGAAATCGGCTTCGGTCAGCAGTTGATCGAGCGTGACCGCCTTCGCTCCAAATTCGGCCGCGGTTGCGTTCGTGACGAATGGGTCGAACACAAGGGGTGTCTTCATCCCAAAACCTGCCAGCAAGCGCACCAATGCTCGCCCGATGCCACCGAACCCAATCACCCCGAGAGTTCTGTCCCGCAGTTCGCAACCCAGATTCCGGCCACGATCCTCCCATCGCCCTTCCCGGACCAACTGATCCTTGATCCTCATGTGATGTGTCAGCGCCAGCATCCAGCCGACCGTTGCCTCGGCGACGGGGCGATCGACGGCACCCGTCGCAATGAACAGCAGCACATCCGCGGCAGTACAGGCGTGGACATCCACGGTATCGTAACCGACTCCGAATCGGCCCAGTGCCAGCAAATCGGGACAGGATGCCAAACTTGCCGCAGTCACCCGCGGCGATAGCACAATGACGCCATTGGCATCGGCAAGTTGATCGGCTCCAATCTCCGCCCGATGTTCCCCAAATCGTTGGATCTCAATGCCCCTTCCCTCAAACAGCTCCAGACCCATCTGGGGATATCGAGGTCGATTTTCCTCATCGTAGAAATCGCCAGTCAAGGCGATGCGGAATGGCCTTTTCCGTCTCGCTCCGCTGCGGACTGGCTCAGGTGGCTCAGATGGCTCGGTTGGAACGCTCAGGTCGGGTTGCATGGAACGATTGCAACCAACGGAGGCAAGGGATGTCCTGAGCGACCGAAGCAACAAGCCGGAATCCATTCCGAGCGCGATCGCGCGGAAACTCTGTTGTAGCCTCTGTTGCACGTTCTCGTCGCTCGTTGCGACCACACCGCACTGCTTGCCTGCCTGGCGGAGTAGATCCTTCATTCGCAGGATATCGTCCGCCACACCCGGCCCTTCCCATTGCCCGCGGAAGCCCGCAGAAGCCGAATAATCCGCGGGGCCGAAGAAAAACAGATCGGTACCATCGATGCCGCACATCGCCGCGACGTTCTCTTTCGCTCGGAGCGTTTCGAGAATGGGGACCACGAAAACCGCATCATTAGCCGAGGCTGCGTGTTCGCGGAGACATTGTCCCCAGGCGGTCGCCCGCTCTGCGCCGATCCCGCGAAGCCCTTCCGGTGGATAGAGGGCGAAACGCACAGCCTGTGCGAGTTGTTCGGCGGTCTCCACCCAGGGAATCACAACTCCATCCGCCCCAACGTCGAGTGCGCGCTTGATCAGGCCGCCATTCAACTCCGCGATCCGAACCAAGGCGACGGTTTCACTGCGAACGGTTGCTCGGAGGTGTGCGACGATCTCTTGCCAGTCGAGATGGCCGTGTTCGGCATCGATCACAACCCAGTCCATTCCCAATGCGACCGCCATCTCGGTAATGCTGGGTGAATCGAGCGTGACCCAGAGGCCGAACGTCGGATGGTCGCCCCGAAGTTTACCGCGGAGGTTCCGACAGGCCGAGGTCTTCATGGTGTAACAGTCGCCTGGGAGATTGGCTGGCGTGGAAGCCGCGATGAGCGTGAAAACCAATTGATAGCGGTTCGATCAACCCGATGCAAGCAGTATCACCTTGGCAGGAAAGAAAGTAGCAGGCACACGGAGTGGTTATGTTCGAGATAGGAAGGCGTGAGTTTGCGGCGTAGGGGACATGTTGCGGGTTCCTCGGGGCGATCTGTGAAAACTCTTTCACAGATCGCGCCGTTCGGAAACCGCTCCCGGAACTCGCCAGGGTAAGCGGAAAATGTTTCGACCGATTGGATTTCTGATCAGTACGCCCGGCGGGACTTGAACCCACAACATCCCGCTTAGAAGGCGGGTGCTCTATCCAGTTGAGCTACGGGCGCGTTACTTGAATTCTCCCAGCACAGCCAGCTATCGGCAAGTCAACCCGGCTTGCCGGTCAGTTTACCGCGACCCAAAACCGTGTAAATCGGGCCATCCTTCTCCAGCTCACTGCTGAACACCAACACCTCATCGACCACCGTGCGGCCACCTTCCCACCCCAGTCGCTTTGTCAGCTCCGGAGCAAGCTTGAATCCATCCGCCTCACCCTTCACCCGACCCAGCGTCAGGTGTGGGGTATATTCTCGCTCCTCCTTGCGGTAACAGCCCAGATCGAGCATCTTCGCTTCGAGTTTCGCGTGCAATCGCCGCAGTTCGTCCGCACCATCCACGATACCCGCCCACGCAATCTTCGGGTGTCGGATTGTCGGGAATGCCCCTACTCCTGACACACGCAAAGGGAAAGGAGGTTCACCCGCGGCGATATCGCGTACCGCCCGGCAGACGGTGTGCCACTCGCGGTCATCCACTTCCCCCAGGAAAAGCAAGGTAATGTGCAGACTCTCCGGAGTCACCCATTTCACATCGGCTCCGGTCTTCGCCAACAACTCTTGCAGACCAATGGCATTGTTCCGGATGCCATCCCCAATATCCACGGCAATGAATGTCCGCGTGCGACCCATGAATTCCTCGGTGCTGCGTTCTGTACTCGACCCAACCAACAACCAACAACCAACAACCAAGTCAGATTGCCAGCATCGCGCGGTAGCGGGCAACCCGACTATCCAGATCGGCCGGAGATGCTGTCAACAGTCGGGATAGCCCGAAGCCTTCGACAGTCACACTCGCGGCCACAATCCCATTCGCCACACCCTGAATGAACGGCTGCCTGGTCGCCAAACTTGCAATCAGCGCCCCAGCAAATGTATCGCCGGCACCGGTGGGATCGATCACACCTTCAGTCGGGAAAGCCGGCAGGGCGATAAACTCATTATCCATGTGAATCAACACCCCATGCTCGCCTTTCTTCACAATCACCAGCTTGGGACCGAACCGACTGATTGCCCGCGCTGCTCGCAAAGGGTTCCGCTCACCCGTCAGCAACTCGGCCTCGCCATCGTTCACCACCACGCCCGTGACGCGACCAAATAGCCGCGTCACCTCGGCCCGACGTGTGGTGATCCAGTAGTCGATAGTATCGGCAAAGACAACCTGTGGCCCCGAGAGTTGATCCAGCACCCTGTGTTGATGATGCGGCGGCAAGTGAGCAAGAAAGACGTGCGAACTGTTCTGAAACTGGAGTGGCACAACCAGATCCATTCGGTCGAGGATGTCGAGATCGACCGCGATATGATCGCGCGTATGCAACCCCGGATGATACCGCCCATGCCAGAATTGAGTGCGAACGTCTGCAAACGTCTGAACGCCAGTCAGGTCGATCCCCCGTGCGGAAAGCACTTCCCGGGCTTCGGATGTGAAATCGTGCCCCACTCCACCGATCAGCCGGGGTTGCGAAAGGATGGATGCAGCCACCGCAGCAAACACACCGGAACCACCCAGAATGCGATCGATCCGCTCCGTGGGCGTTTCAATAGTGTCGAAGCAAATGGTGCCAGCAATCAAAAGAGACATGTTCGTGATGGCCCTCACCCCCCAGCCCCCTCTCCCCAAGGGCGAGGGGGAGCAAGATCTACTCCCCCTCGCCCCTGGGGAGAGGGGGCTGGGGGGTGAGGGCCATGCAATCATCCCAGAACTGTTTCGTTCCGTGGTGCAGGCGGGCTCCGATTTGAGTGATGACCTTCATCGCCAGGAAGTTCGCGGCACGCGCAGCACGCTCGGGAGGCACGTCCTGCGTGAGTCCATAGAGGAACGCTCCGGCAAACATATCCCCAGCCCCCGTAGCATCCACAGGACGACAGGAAAACGCCGGGACGTGGCATTCGCTCCCCGCGTATCGCACGAAGGCCCCGTTCGGTCCATCCGTCACAACGCAGTGCGGAACGATTCTCTTGAGATGTCCGAACGCATCCGCAGCGTTCGTCCCTCCCGCCACTGCCATTGCCTCGGTTGCATTGCAGAACAGCAGATCGCTTTGCTTCAGGGCTTCGCGGAAGACATTCCCAAATACCTGTGGGATGAACGCATCGGAGCAGGTGAGGGCAATCTTGACACCGTTTGCTTTGGCTACGCGCACGGCTTCACGGATAGCGTGCTGGCCGGTGTGCGCGTTGGCGAAGACATAGCCTTCGACAAACAACCAGTTCGCTGCCGCGATTTTATCGGCGGGAACGTGTCGGGCCGACAGGTGCGACGACACCGCGAGGCATGTTCGCATCGTGCGTTCGGCATCCGGCGTGATGATGCTCACGCACGTCCCGGTTGTCTCGCCTACGAGCGGCGAATTCGTGAAGTCGATATCCAGTTCGGCAAATTCCTCAGTGTAGTGCAGTCCGTACCGATCGTCTCCCACACAACCGATGAACGCGCCTTTGCCCCCCAATTGCGAACACGCGATGATCGAGTTCGCCACACTCCCCCCGGAAACGAGCCGCGGCTCGTGGTCCCGGAATCCATCGAGCAGGACCTTCTGCTCGTGTGACTCCACGAGCCGCATCGTCCCCTTTTCAAATTTCAGATCGACGAACTCTTCATCGGTGAGTTCGAGAAATATATCGACCAACGAGTTGCCGAGGCCGATGATGTCGAATTCTTTCATGGATCGGATTTCGGTTCGGGTAGAGCCTGTCCAGGCCTTCGACCTGGGCTGACAGAACGAGCCTTTCAGGCTCGGATCGCGGCCTGAAGGGCCGCTTCTATCAGCCCAGGTCGAAGGCCTGGGTTCGATGGGTTCAATGGAATCAATGGGTTCAATTCAATCCCACATATATCCTTCGTCCCATTCGATCTCGTAACGTCGCAACCATTCCCGTAGCTCATCCTGAAACGATTGCGTTTCGTGATGTTTCGGTTGTTGGCTGATATATTCGCGAACCGCTTCGACGTTTGATTGACTCGCCGAAAATGCCGCATATCCACTTTGCCAATGAAACGGGGTCGGTAATCCGCGCGTCTGGTTCACCCACAACGACGAAGTCGATTTGATCTTGCCAACGGCATCCGCAATCGTAATCGTACGTCCCAACTGGAACAACGTGTGAATGTGATCCGCTATCCCGCCGACAATCAGAGATTGGCAGCCGAGGTTGTTTGCCGCCCCACCCAAGACGTTGAACAGATCGGCCCGCCAATCGTCCATGAGAATCGGCTCGCGGTTTTTGGTCGAAAACACAACGTGCAAATAGACCTTTGCCAATGATTGCGGCATGGTCTCTCTCTTTGCTTTTTTCCCCTGATAGAAGCGGCCCTTCAGGCCGCGATCCGAGCCTGAAGGGCTCGTTCTGTCAGACCAGGTCGAAGGCCTGGGATTAGCGGAATGCGGAGTGCGGAGTGCGGAATAAAACCCAGAAGCCGCCGAAGAATATGACCGCATGGAGGGTGGGAAGGTTCAGGAGCCTGCGAACGCTTCCTTATTCGAGGGTGCCATTCGGGTTGGGAACTACGTTAATATCGGCTGCGATAGTGGAGACCCGAGGAGGAAGCGGGCGAGCCTCGATCAGCAGGACGAGTTCGCCCCACTGGACAATCTTTCCATCCTGGTTGCTTATTCCCCGATACCACACCACTTCGCCCCGCTTGCCGCGACCACGCAGGGTCTTTTCCAGCACCCGGCTGGTACACCGGATCGTGTCTCCGGCAAACACGGGAAGTTGAAAGGTCCACTGCCTCACTCTCAGCATAGCAAGCGTGCGGACAGGCGGAGTCAGGACTCCCAGGCCGCTGGCAATCGAAAACACCCCGAAACCGTGGACGATCGGCCGCCGAAACGGCGTCGTCTTGGCGAACTCGTGATCGATGTGGATCGGGTTGAAATCGCCGCTGAACCCAGCGAAGTTCACGATGTCGGTTTCTGTGATGGTCCGACCGCCGGATGTCCACTCCTGGCCAACTTCCAGATCATCAAAATACAGATGGATCGAGGAAAAACTCATGGACCAGCCTCGGGGCGGCTCGAACTGCACAACACAGAACAACAGCAGGCTTTATATGGCGTCCGGGACTCCAAAACAAGATGGCGGAAGGGGATTCAGGGCCGTTTAATTCAGGTTTCCGGAGGGAATAGAGGAACGGGTTTGCGATCCGGGGTGGAAAGATCGACTCCCACAAAGACACCCTCGGCTTCGGTAACGTGGATAACCTCCGCGCCACGTTCGGCAATCACGTTAATGTGGACCGTGATCGATGTCCGACCAATTCGCACGATCGAAGTCTCGAAACGAACGACATCGCCCACCAGGACGGGTTTCTTGAACTCGACTCGGTTGATGGCAACGGTCACGAACGAGGCGTTCGGATTCCCCCCGCGGCGTTGAACCTCCCGCTGAGCCGCGATGGCTCCGGCAAGGTCGATATTCGTGAGCAGAACGCCGCCGAAAATGGTGCCGTGTCTGTTGGTATCCTTCGGCATCATGATTGTTTGGATCGCGATGTAAGGCTCGCTCATGGTCCTATCCTGTGAGATCGGGATCACGTTTCGATTAGAATGCGAATCGGATCGCGATGGGAACAGGGGAGAAGTGATGACGGAAGAAGAGTGGCTGAGTTGCACTGAGCCGACGCAGATGCTGGTGTACCTCGCTGGAAAGGTCGGTGAAAGAAAGCTGAGGTTGTTTGCTTGCGCTTGCTGCCAGCGGATCAGAAAATGGCTGTTTGACTCTGCGGAAACACCTCACATGTTAGAAGCCATCGAACGATTCGCAGATGGAGAGATTACTTCGTCTGCGCTGGAATCGATCCAGTTTGCCCGTTGGAGAGCGAGTGGTCTCAAGTGGCGTAATCCTAGAGATCCGGTATTTGAGGCCGAAGGAGCTGTCTCTGGACTGTGGCCAACACTTCGAGTCGATGAGGTGATTCGGCAAACGAATCAGTTAGCGGGGTACGAATCGCTTTGTCGAGCAGCAGAAGCGAGCAGCCACAAGCGAAGTTATCGATTGTGGAAGCGACGGTCGAAGCTGAACGAGAAAGAAATACAAGACGCTGAGGCCGAAGGCATCAGAGGAGAACAAGTCGTACATGCCGAACTACTTCGTGAGATTATTGACAACCCTTTTCACCCCACGGCTATTGATCCCGCTTGGCTCACTTCCACTGTCGTTGCGCTGGCCCAAGGCATCTACACCGACCGTGCCTTCGACCGAATGCCCATCCTCGCGGATGCCCTTCAGGATGCCGGTTGTGAGAACGCCGCCATTCTGGATCACTGTCGCGATCCAAAAGGCGTTCATGTGCGCGGTTGCTTTGTGGTGGATTCGCTGTTGGGGAAAACGTAGGCGTTGCTTCCGCTTACTTCGTGCGTTGCTTCCGCTTACTTCGTGCGCGGCTCTACAACTCCGTGTGCGGCTAGCCTACAACTTCGGCGCTGCGGGAATGGCGGCTTCCTGGTGATCCTCGGACTTCACCTCGGCTCGTGGGGTGATGAAGACCGCCTGGAACAGCAGCAATCCGGCCCCAACCACCAGGCAGCAATCGGCCACGTTGAACACCGGCCAGTCGATACGGTAGAAGTAAAGGAAGTCCCTCACGCCGTTGAAAACCAGCCTGTCGTAGAGGTTGCCCACGGTTCCCGCGAGGATCAGCCCCAGAGTGGCCATCAGCCAGGGATCACGGGCGGTGTTTCGCCGCAGTCCCCAGACTAAAATCGCAATGGCAGCCGCGACACTCACACCGGCGAAAAAGCCGTTCGCCGTCCCCTTTTTCGACCCACCCATGCCAAACAGCGCACCGTGATTCACCCGCGGCATCACCGGAGCGCTCCACGTCTGAAGACCTGAGAAACCACACTCACACAGCGGCATATCCGGATCGAACTGCGAGATCAGCTTGAACCAGTTAGGCACAACATCGTACGAATTCCCGTACGACTCCGCGAACTGGCCGTCTTTGTAGAGCCAGCGGAACACCCCATACTTACTCGTCTGATCGGCAGTGAGCCCAATTGCCGCGAAAGTAATCAGTAGCCAGCGGTAAGTGCGGTGCATTGGAATGCGTTCCCATTAGCGAGCGCGGAGTGATCTTCCAGGTTCACGATAGACCTACTCGGCAGAGCCGTCAAGGAACCTGGAAGTGATGTCGTCGCTATACTCCGCATCACCCCGAGACTCAATCCGAACCCGGTACGCAACCGCAGCGACATGATCTTGACCCGGGAACAGGGTGGCGGAATGATACAGGTAGATTTTATTCTAATGCACGGACTTCTATTCCGGTTATGCCGGTCGCTCGGGTTCGTCGGGGGATCGTTGGGGAAAATTGGCGCTTGCCGCACACTTTTTCCCGACGAGGGTGTCGATTCCAGGTTGAAGCATCACAACGTGGAGACTGTGGGGGAGTGTGGTAACTGTCTTCAACCTGGAACGATGCCTGGATAAATGAGGGGTAGTGTCATGGGGAGGGGCGGTGCCGGATTAATCGCGGCTGTGCTGGCCCTCGCCGGCTGTAAAAGCACGGACCCCAAACCGACCGACAAGGATCCGGCCGGAACCACCGCCTCACGCACCAAGGGCGGGGATGGCAAGTTGCCTCCGTGGCTTGAACCGGTCGATAAACATCCAGGCTCCGATTCTGGAGATTCCAAGAACTTTGGAACCCAGGATGGCGTTGCCGGGCGGGTTCTGGATCCGTTCAACCGCCCAGTCTCGAATGTGTACATCCAGGTTGAAGCCGTGAATCCCCCGCCCGGTGCCCGGGCTGCTGTGGGCATTTATACCGATCAGAACGGGGTTTTCTCCACCTACGGACTCAAGCCGGGCAAACCGTATAACCTGACCGTGGAAAAGACCTTGGAAGGGAAGCAATATTCAGCCGCGGTCCAGACGCTCATCCCCAACCCGAATATCACACTTGTGCTCCGGGATGACCTCGGATTGCCCTCTCTAGGAATGTTAAAGGGGCCTGCCGCGGGAACATTCCCACCACCCCCAACACCAAACGATTCCGGTAGCGACCGTATCCCACCCATGGGATTTCCAAGGCCAAACGATGGAGCCTGGGCTCCGGGTGCTGAGGCAACGAGAACGGTGCCGCCACCGATTGCCCCCTCCACTCCAAAGCCGAATCCATCCGGGGCCATCCCCCCGCCGGATGACCTGCCCGCACCAACAACACTGCCTCATCGGCCAGAGAATGTCGCAGATGGACCCAAGAACCCCTGGGCTCCGCCACCCGCGGCCATCCCCGGGCCGTCTTTGCCACCATCGTACCCCAACCCACCACCGTCACCACCTGATCCCACAAGGATGGGGATATCGGGAACCAAGGGTGGTTTCATTCTGCTGGACACTCTGGAACGAAACTGGGAGTTCCCCGCGAACAAGTCCGGGTCCGTTGTGCTGGTCGAGTTCATGACCACCACCTGTCAGTGGTCCAAGGGTGTGATCCCGGTGATTGCCGACTTTCAATCGCGATATGGAAGCTCTGGCCTGCAAGTCGTCGCGGTTGCGTGCGATGACCTCCCTCAGAAACAACGCGCTGAGGCATCCGGAAAGTATGCCCGAGACAACAACCTGAATTACGCAATCTTTGTGGAACCCGGGGATCAAGCGGGCGCGGTTCGCAACAGATACAATGTGAAGGACTATCCAACAGTAGTGCTGCTGGATGGAACGGGCGTGGTACTATGGCAGGGGCATCCCAACAAACGCGCCGAACTCGAAACTGCCATCAAGCGAGCGCTCGGGAAGTAATGATGGGGGCAAGGGGCAAAGGGCAAGAAGTGAAGACGAGTAGGAAGCGTTATACGCAGTGCGGTGTGGAATGGGACGTTTGGTTTTCAGCCTGAAGGGCTGGGATAACCTAGCCCAGGGCAACGCCCTGGGAAGACGGTCAGACAATCATATGCACCCTGAAGGGGTGCGACATCTTGCGGTTGATGGAGGCTCGTTGTCCCAGCCCTTCAGGCTGGATTGTCAAAC
>DASZJS010000894.1:0-12445 GCA_035947935.1 Gemmata sp.
TACTTACCCTCGCCGACGTCGGCCACGACGACCCCGACATGGTTCAATGCATCGTGCTGATGCGCAAGGGCGAGCATACCATGCCTGCCTTGAAGGACGTCAAGAAGAAAGTCGAGGAGATCAACGACCCCGGATACGGCCGGAGGCTTCCAGGCGTGGAGATCGAGTCATACTACGACCGCACGGACCTGCTCGACGTCACCACTGAGACCGTGACGGAAAACATGCTGGTCGGCGTGCTGCTCGTCGTTGTGATTCTCTTCATGTTCGTGAGCAACATCCGAACTGCCATCATCGTGGCCATCAACATCCCGCTGGCGCTCTTGTTCGCCTTCACCATGTTGTTCGTACGCGACAAGTCGGCGAATCTGCTTTCCATCGGCGCAGTCGATTTCGGCATCATCGTCGATTCCTCGGTCATCATGGTCGAGAACATCTATCGCAACCTGGCAGCGGGCAACCACCGCGAATTGCCCCTCAAGGAGCGGATTCTTCGCTTCGTGAAGGAGATCGATTCCGCTCTGCTCTTTTCCACCCTCATCATGGTTGTTGCCTTTGTGCCGCTCTTTACCATGTCCGGCGCGGAGGGTGAGTTGTTCCGCCCCATGGCACAGACATACGCTTTCTCGCTGGCTGCGGCCCTGCTTATGACTGTGACGCTGACGCCGGTGTTGTGCATGCTGTTTTTCAAGGAACTCAAACCGGTTCAGGAAAACCTTCTCGTCCGCTTTCTGAAGTCGCGCTACCTTTGGCAGCTGAAGATGTGCTTGAAATACCGCTGGGCAACCGTGATCTGCATGACCTTGCTGATAGGGTTCACCGCAACCCTGATTCCAAAAATTGGGCACGAGTTCATGCCAGCACTGGAGGAGGGCAACCTCTGGATTCGCAGCACAGCGGCTCTGAACCAAACGCTGGATCGCAATATCGAAATAGCCAGGCAGGCGCGGCTCATCATGGCAGACTTCCCCGAGGTGGAGGCCATCGTCACGCAGTCCGGCCGGCCGGATGATGGCACCGACATTGAAGGGTATGAAAACACCGAGTACTTCGTGCCTCTGCGACCGCAAAAGGACTGGCCGATCATCGTCGAGGAAAAATCGAGCTGGAAACGCCTGTTTTATGGTGAGAAGCGAGCGCGCACCAAGGATGAACTCATCGCCGCCATGAACGAGGAGTTTCAGAGGAAAATCCCCGGCGTGGTCTGGAACTTCTCACAGAACATTCGCGACAACGTCATGGAGTCGCTATCCGGCTTCAAGGGCGATAACTCCTTGAAAATCTTTGGCCCCGACTTCGTACAACTGGAACTCCTTGCCAATAAGGTCAAGAACGTGTTGCAAGAGGTCCCGGGCATGGAGGACGTGGGCGTTATCCACGAAATGGGACAGTCCCACCTCGAGTTCCGGGTCGACCCCGCGAAGTGCGAGAGGTGGGGGGTGATGACGGCCGACGTCAATAACGTCGTCAGCAGCGCCCTCGGCGCAAAGGCAATGACCAGCATGGTCGAGGGCGAGAAACTGTTCGACATTGCGATACGTTGGCCCTATCGGCTGCGGAATAACGAAACCTCTGTTCTCGACATTCCGGTGGACATCGTTAACAATCAGGTGTTTTTGCCACAGGGCTCGAACCCCGTGCCGAGTTCGAGCGGGATCGGTCTGGCTCCGCCCAACGTCACCGGCTCCAATGCCAGCACGCCCAATCCGATCAGCAGTTCGCCGCGGTTGAGGTTGCGCGACTTGGTCTCCCCGGTGGACACGGACGGCTCGCCGGAGCCGAAGTACCGAGTCATGGCTCAGACGTTGGCTTTTTTGGCTGACGCTAAAGTGCCTGAACCGGTGTTGGTGAAGCTCAAACTCATGAAGGACAGGGGGTTTGACACCCGGGAAGCGTTCTTGATGGCGCTATCCTACGCACTCGACCAGCAGGAACAGAAGCAGTTCCAGGACCAGATACTGAACCAGGCCGCTACTGATGCACAGTTCGAGCGCGCGGGCGCGGCCGCGATCTTCCGTGAGCAGAGCAAGCGATTAATCGCCATCAAGTTCAGCGTCCGCGGGCGCGACCTGGGAAGTGTCGTGAGCGATGCCAAGGAGCGCATCAAGGAGTTTATCAAGCCCCCCTATCGAACCGAGTGGGCTGGCGAATTTGAACAGATGCAGGACGCCCAGGGCCGCTTGTTGTGGATCATTCCCTTTTCCCTCGGCCTCATCTTGGTTCTGCTCTACATTGCGTTCCGGTCGTTCCTGGATGCGATTGTGATTTTTAGCAACGTCTTCGACGTGGCGGTGGGAGGCATTTGGGCTTTGTACCTGACTGGAACGACTTTCAGCGTCTCGGCGGCCGTCGGTTTCATCTCGCTCTTCGGCATCGCCATCATGGAAGGTCTGCTCATGATCTCTTACTTCAACGCCTTACGGGCTGAGGGGCAGCCATTGAACGAGGCCATCCTCCAGGGTGCCGCCAAGCGGGTGCGGCCAGTCATGATCACCGCGATGACGGCGATCCTGGGCCTTTTACCCGCGGCCCTATCCACAAAAATCGGTTCTCAAACGGCGCGGCCGCTGGCCATTGTGGTGGTCGGCAGCATGATCTTGACGCTGTTCGTCAATCGCTATCTGATGCCGGTGCTGTACACCTTCTACGGTAACCGGCAACCGCCAGCTGGAAGTGGGAGCATGGCGCACTAATGCGAGCGGCAGGAAAAAGCATACCTGTAGGACGGCCTTCCCAGTCCGTCCTACTGCGGAACCAAATCCTGCTGCTCGCCTTACTCCCCCAACACGATAGAGGGGACGATATCACTCTGCTCGTCGAACACCACCTGAAACGATTCGGTCGCAAACTCGGCTGGCCATACACCCTATGAATGGGGCGGTCCTCTTGAAAGACTTCCTCACACCCCGAGTCACCGGCCACGCTACCCCGAGCGCGAAGTCCGAACCAACGAACGAGCCAACCTTGTCCACTGGAGCGTTATATTGGGATGAGTTTGTTGGCGGACTCATTGGAGCAAACACCAAGAAGCTTTACGCCGAGTGTCTGGAACGGATGGAACGCGAGATTCTGATCCGCGTCCTCCGGCACACTGGTGGCAACCAAGCCCAAGCAGCCCTCATTCTGGGCATCACCCGTGGCAGTCTGCGGAACAAGATTCGTACTCTCGGCATCAGCATCACCCGGTCGGTGAATCTGCAGGACACGGATGGCGATAAGTAAATGACCAACCTGTGCTCATTTCCTAGCCGGGCAATTTCTCATCGGCCTCTCCTTGGAAAAAGGGTGTGCCTCTAGGGTATCCAGCCCTGAAAGGCACTGCGCGCCAAGCTGGTCAACTTGAGCAATTTCGGCACCGATATCATCAAGGGCTCTCCCAAGTATGCCGATAGAAGTGGTTGTACCGATTCGGAGGGGGTTCCATGCTCCGCCGGCTGACCATACTGGCAATTGGGGTCTGGCTTTCAGCCAGCGTTCCACAGGCGATTGGACAAGATGGGAGGAATGGCCCTCCGTCTTCACCGTTTGTGCAATCTATCGATCGCAGCGCTGGACCCGCCACGCTCCCCACGGCTCTTGGGTCACTCCCATCGGCAATCCCTCCTCTGACTTCGCCAAACCAACTGCCTGTGCCATCGCCGCCCGTGACGATCCCAAGGGATCTCGGGATGCTCCCCCCGCCAGACCTCCCAATGCCTTCGCCAAACCCGCCGCCCGCGCCTGCACCACCTTCAAATACGATGCCTGGAGTCACGATACCACCAGCGACGGGGTATGATTCATTAGCCACGGCACCCACAATACCGACTCTGGCCGATCCGCAACCCGATCCTCGCCTGAACTGGTCGCTCGGGGACTATGGCCCCAACACACCATTTGTGGCCTCGGATTTGAACCCGCCCGGACAGCACCTCGGATGGTATGCCGATTTTGACATCGGGATTCTGAAGCCGCACTTGAATACGCACCTCTCGACACCCGCGGGGTTTGCCGGCCCAACAGGCGGACCAATCACCCTGGGCGCATCGTCGCTGGACTGGGCCGGCGTACCGGAATTCTCGGTGGGATATCGGTTCGGTCAAGGTGCCGGGGAACTACGGTTGAGCTATCGTCTGCTTAATTCGTCGGGAACGGAAACGCTCTCGGGATCTGATGCCTTCGGAAATCCGGCTCAACTGCATACCACCTTGAATGTTCAGACTCTCGATTTCGATTACATCAGTCAGGAGTATCTGTCTGAAGGGCAGGACATCTCCCGATGGTTCTTCCGCGACCTTAGAGCCGGAATCGGTCTCCGCGCAGCCGCGGCGTACTTCGACACCCGCGCCAACGGATTCCCGGTCACCGATACCCACATCAGCAGTGCCTTCGGTGGAGTTGGTCCGCGAATGTTCGTCGAACTCCATCAGGATCTCGGCCGGCCCGACTTTCAGTGGTACACCCGGCTGTCGGCCAGTGGAATTCTAGGTCCCATTCTCCAGGAGTACGCACAGACGAATATGGCCGGTGGGGTGTCGAACTTTGGTGCCTACGACACACACAACCAAAACATCGGGATCGGCATCTTCCAGGTTGAGACTGGAGTCTCCTGGGAACCCCAGGGGTTTGGCCGGAGATTCCGGTTCACCGCTGCCTACTCGTGGGAGCGGTGGTGGAACTTTGGGCGGACCGATAGTTCAGACGCAGAGCTGACGCTTCAGGGTGTGGTTCTTCGAGCGGAGTTCAGGTACTAAAGTCCTGCTCTCCAGCGTTTTGTAAGGTGGGTCGAGGCATTGGGAGGCCCACCATCTTCCGTGTGTGGTTTTGGTGGGCCTCGTCGTGCGACGCACGACTCAACCCACCCTACAAGAGATGGCCCAAACCGCGATGCCGATCAGGGAAGGAGACCTCGATGACTTCGCTGGCCCGCAAAGCGATACTACTCGTTGCACCGGTGTCCGTGGGTTGTGCCCAAATCCCAGCACCTCCCGGCTACTCCGACGCCATTCCCGAATCTCGGACCTTGATGACAAAAGGGGGTCCGCTGGATACGGTGCGGCCAGCGTCATACCAGGATCAACCCCCGGGCCAGAAGGGACCAACTCCGTTGTCGCCACCTCGGCCTTTCAATCCGTCGCAGGCACCCAATGCCAATCCCGCACCGACTCTGGATGGACCGCCCACTCTCGCCAACCTGGAAGAACTTGCCGATCGGGTGAACCCGATCATCGTCCGCGACCGGGCACAGATCGAGTCAAACCGCGGGCAAGCGGCTCAAGCCGGAATCTGGTCCAATCCCCAGTTCAATAGCAATAACCCCGAGATCATTAACGGTCGGGGAACGACTCTCAACGCCGGGTTCCAGTTGGAAATCCCGGTCAACGGCAAGAAGGTACTCGATCAATCCGCGGCGAACGAGGCGACCCGACAGGCCGAAATCGCGTTGGCCACGGATCGTCTTGTGCTTCATGCTTCCATCCGTCAGCAGTACTACACCGTTCTGGTCGATCAAGAGCGCATGGACGTGTTGAACAAGACGTTGGTCCTGGTCCAGAAGTCATACGACACCGGGTTGGCGCGACAAAAGGCTGGGGATCTGGGTACAGCAGACATTCTGAACTTCCTGGTCGATCTTCAACGAACACAGGCCGCTCTCCGGAGCGCTGCGGCAATCCTCGACGGAGATAAAAAGCAACTCGAAGCCATCATCGGAGTTCCCGGTCTGATCCGGGAACCGCTTCAGGGCAAGTTGAGCGGCCCTTACCCGCAGTTCGACGAAGCAGAATTGATCGAATACGTCACCAAGCATCACACGCAAATCGCATCTGCTCTCTCGGTGTTGCGACAGAACAAGATTCTGCTCCGCCGGGCTCAGGTAGAACCGTTACCGAACCCCACCCTGGGACCAGCGTATCAGTTCGGACTCGTTCCTGGGAGCGACCAATTCTGGTTCAACCTCACCTTCAACATCCCGGTCTGGGACTTGAACCAGGGAAGTATCCGGGCAGCCAAGGCGAACATGGCGGTCGCCGCAGCCAACATCGACACGACCCGGTTGAACCTGGTGAATCAGGCGGCCAACCTGCTCAGCCAATATTTGGCTGCACTGGCCATTGTCGAGCGGTTTGAAGGGAAGGGGAAAGACGAACCCGGTATCGTGGCGAACGCGAACGAGGCTGCACGGCTGTACCAGCTCATGTTCGCGAACAAGACGACCGATCTGGCAACACTCCTTCAGGCCCAGCGAACGGCCATGCAGGCCAACAGCGACTACGTCGATGCTCGCCAGAACCTCTGGAACAATGCGACCCAACTGTCCGGGCTCATGCAATTGGAGAAGTTCCCGGAAACTGGCAGCAAGAAATAATATCCCATCTTTTACTCATGCTCGGTTTCAGGGCAGCTACGCCGCAAGATGAGGCGACGTAGCTGCTTTTTCCTTTCCCTCCTCGCAATGGCCACACAGACATTTCGCAAGCGATAGAAGAAGCATCGTCACACCCATCCCGTTAGACCTCCTGGTTTCGTTGACGCCACTTGGTCATCGTCTATGCAGAATGCACGAGATGGCTGGCGAGATGCACGATGTTAACTCTCCTGTGACCATGTGAAAGCGAATCCGGTTGCAGTCAATCCCTTCATGATTCACCCATCATTGGTCGCTTGGCGACCACGCTGATCGTACGACGAGCAGTTATTGCCACGCTGGGCAGTTCGAGACCGTAGTACGTGTGGTTTTTCGCCACAGATTCCTGTCAAATCTCGAAAAGTGAACCTGGGCGGAACTGGCATGTGGATTGCGTCGTAATATATCCGACGCTGCCTCACTAGCACCACTGTCATCCAACGGCATCGGGGTTTACACGATGAGTCGGTACATTCCTACGCGTAAACTTATTCGTCGGATCGTGCCCTTCGTCCTCGTGGCCGCGATCGGTGTCGCCGCATGGCTGAACTGGCCCTGGGTGTGTAGCCGGTGGGAGAGTGCCATCCATGCGGCAACACCTGCGCCCACCCCCGCCCCCGAGGGTGGGCCACGAGTGGAACTTGCCGCGAATCAGCCGAACACGCTGCGCATCCCTAAAGAAGTGTTTGATACCAAGCGATTCACAACCCAAGCGGTGTCCCCCACCGCAACCCCAGAGCCTCTTCGTCTGCGGGGATCGATCATTATCGATCCGAACCGGAACGCTCGAATCCACAGCCTGTTCGCCGGGCAAGTGGTGAAAATCGGCCTCCCGGGCAACATGGCGAAGGATTCCAAGGGACTATCGAACACGCCGGAATTGGGACTGCGACCGGGGGACGATGTCAAGCAGGGGCAAATCCTGGCTGTCATCTATTCCAAGGATGCGGGGGCTCTCAAGACGGACCTATTGAACCGGCTCACGCAGTTATGGGCAGACCAGACCGTCCTTGAGCGTTACCAGAACGTCGAGGCTGTCTCCCCGGGTGTTGTTCCTCCAACGCAACTCACACAACTGACGCAGAACGTTCAATCTGACTGGGTTTTTGTTCGGAACGCCGAACGAAACCTCCGAGCCTCGCAGTTCACCGAGGAGGAGATTCAAATCGTCAAGGACGAGGCGCTGAAGCTGAAGAAAAATGCGAATGCCGACTACGATAAGGATCTCGAACGAACCTGGGCCGAATATCTGGTGCGGGCACCGTTCGATGGGAAGATCGTCGAGAAGAATGCGACATTGGGTGATGCGATTGACCCAACTGTTGACCTGTACAAAATGGCCAAGCTCGACCGGCTCCAGGTGCTCGTCGATGTGTATGAAGAGGATCTCCCCAAGATCCAACAGATCGCCGAGGAAGCTGAGAAAGCCGAGAAAGAAGTAACCCCAGCCGGTGGAAGCGATAGTCCAGGAGTTGATTCCGTGATTCTGGCAGCCGGAGACAGGATTCGGAACTGGACGATCTCCTATCAGGCAACAGGAGAGGGAGAGACAGGCGCGTTTGACAAGCTTGGGGTCGTCATTGATCCAATGCAGCACACCGGAACAGTTCGGGGGTGGGTGAACAATTCTCGGGGACGGCTGTTCCTGGGTCAGTTTGTGATCGCCACGATCCCTCTGAGGCCAGACCCGAACCTGGTAGCGGTTCCGACAGCGGCAGTTATCGAGACCGCTGGAATGCCAACGGTGTTCGTCCGGACCAATGCGGCAGAGTCGCTATTCACTCAGCGAAAGGTTGCAGTCGTTGTCCGTGGCCGGGAGCAGATTTTCATTCGCCGCGAGCCGAACCCTGCGGAGAAAGAGCGTGGGGCCGAGGCGATTCAGCCTGGCGATGTTGTGATATCCCGCGGAACAGTGGAACTAAGTGGAGAGTTGGATAACCTACAGTCTGAAGGCAAGAAGGAACCTGAAAGCAAGAAGTAGCGACAGACGGAATTGATGTTCCATGTTCCCGATCGTCGCGAATGCTGGGGTACAGATCGACAGGAGTTGTGCCCCAAAGGGTTTCACTGAGCCAAGCTCACGCAACCCCAGGGGCTTTTTGGGAACCAGGACGAACGAGGACATCTCTCCTCTCCCAACCCAAAACTCAACGGCCACATTGCACCATCGGTTCGACAGTCGAACTGGTTCTGCCGTACATTCACGGACTCACCATGCTTCAACGTGTGATCTCCTGGGCATTGCACAACCCTTTGGTTGTGCTGCTCCTCGCTAGTATTCTCGCTGGGTTCGGTATTTTCTCTTTTGTGAGCGTCAACGTCGAGGCCTACCCGGACCCCGCACCCGCGATCGTTGAGGTAATTGCTCAGTACACCGGAGCCAGCGCTGAAGAGGTAGAACGACAGGTTACCGTTCCACTGGAAGTCACCTTTGCGGGAATGCCGCACCTGACGTTCTGCCGCACGCGATCGCTCTTCGGATTGTGCCACCTCCGGCTCCAGTTCGAGTATGGCTGGACCTATGAGCAAGCACGGCAGGAAGTCATCAACCGAATCTCTCAAATCAGTCAACCACTTCCTCCGGGTGTCGGTGCTTCCATTTCTCCCGCAAGCCCGACTGGCGAAATCTACCGCTACAGCCTGGCCAGCCCCCACGACGCTTCTGGACACCCCATTTACACCTTGAACGACCTCAAGGCTCTTCAGGACTGGGGTCTGGAGCGGGAGTTTCGCCGGGTCAATCGCATCGTCGATGTAAGCAGTGCGGGTGGAACGGTAAAGCGGTTTGAAATCCACCCCGATCCGGAACGATTGCGGCGCTATGGCATCACACTCAGCCAGTTTCAGTCTACTCTTGCCAACGCCAACATCAACTCTGGCGGCGATGTGCTGATGCAGGGTGGGAACGCCTTGAACGTCCGCAACATCGGTCTCTACGGTGGCGGCTTTGACCCGATGCAATCCAAAACAGTCCTTGCGGGTGGCGACCCCGCTGCCTGGCTGACCATTCTTGGTGGAGCTGCTGCCCAGGGTATCCACACCCTCAAGCCGACAATTGCCGCGGCCCATCTCCGGCGCGAGGATGAGCGACGACTGCGGCAGATTCGCAACACCGTGGTCACCAGTCTCAACAACATGCCGATTCGGGTGGAGGATCTGGTCGATAGTGGACCGCTCCGATACCCCGAGGAGATTGGCATGAAGGGGGTGGTCGTTGGCAATCAAACCCGACTTGGCCGCGTCAGCCTGAGTCGCCCGAAACGCGATGCCAATGGTCGGATCATGAAGGACAAGGATGGGAATGTTCTTTGGAACGATGAGGAAGAAAAAGTTCAGTGCATCGTTCTGCTCCGCAAGGGCGAAGACTCACTTCCTGCACTCAAGGACGTGCAGAAGAAAGTAGCCGAGTTGAACGATCCCGCGAGCGGCATCATCCTTCCCGGTGTGAAGATCGAACCCTACTACGACCGCACCGACTTGATCGGACTCACCACTGAGACGGTTCACGAAAACCTGATTCTCGGTATGACCCTCGTGGCCATGATCCTGCTGATGTTCCTGGGGAATGTCCGGGTCGCTCTCATTGTGGCCCTCAACATTCCGCTCGCACTCCTGTTCGCCTTCGGCGTTCTGTATGCGCGGGGCAAGTCTGCCAATCTTCTGTCGATTGGAGCCGTCGATTTCGGCATCATCATCGACTCGACCGTCATCATGGCCGAGAGCGTCTATCGCAAGCTCACCTCCGGCGAACACGCCGACTGGGACATTAAACAACGAATCCTCCATGCAAGCAGCGAGATTCAACGGGCGTTGCTGTTCTCGACGGCCATCATGGTGTGTGCGTTTATCCCACTGTTTGCCATGACGGGGGCGGAGGGGCAGTTGTTTGGACCAATGGCCGATACCTACGCCTTCGCCCTTGGCGGTGGGTTGATGCTGGCGGTTCTGCTCACTCCTGTTCTATGTCGGTTGATTCTGCGGAATCTTCCACCAACCCGGGACAATTACCTCGTTCGAGTGATGAAGCGGCGATACCTCCACAACGTCGAGCGATGTCTGAAATACCGCTGGCTTTTCCTGGCATTCATGGGCTGCCTGGTAGGCACTACCCTTTGGGTTCTGCCGCATCTGGGGCGGGAGTTCATGCCCGAACTGGAAGAGGGAAACCTGTGGGTGCGGGGAATGTACCCCCGCAATTCCACGCTGGATGTGGTTGGCGATGGATCGCGAGCAGCGCGCGCTGTGATGCGGCAGTATTCGGAGGTCGAAGCGATTGCCAACCAGATGGGTCGTCCGGACGATGGCACGGACCCGGAGGGATTCTATAAGTCCGAGTTTTTCGTACCGCTTCGTCCTCGATCCGAGTGGCCGGCATCCAAGAAATTCATCGTCACGGACGAACTATTGCAAGCCTGGAAAGACTCTGGAGTTCCCCAGAATGTGGTCGAAAAACTCAAAGACTGGAAAGACAGGGAATTTGTCCTGGAGAAGCTGAGGAGTTCTTCAGAGAAGGAGTTTGGTTCTCATCGATTTGAAGCGGAACTCGCCAGGACTCTTACCTCCGAGGAACGAAATCGTTGGCAGAATACCATGATGAACACAGCCGCGAAGACACGCGACAAGAAGCAGGAAGGGTTCTGGGCATTTTTGTCTTCCGACTGGCGTCCTCGAACCAAGAACGAGTTGATTGCTGAGATGACCGCAGAGTTACGAGCGGTAACTCCCGGGGTGGACTGGAACTTTTCTCAGAACATCCGCGATAACGTCATGGAAGCGATATCCGGAGTGAAGGGAGACAACTCCATCAAAATCTTTGGTCCGGATCTGGAGGAACTCCAGCGGGCGGCCAAGGTGGTGGCCGAGCGCCTCCAAACCATCCCGGGCATCAAGGATGTCGGCGTCATGGATGTGATGGGCCAGCCGAACCTCGATATCCCCTGGGACTCGGACAAGTGCAAGCAGTGGGGTGTGACGGTAGCCGATCTCCAGAACGTGATCCAGACCGCCGTTGGGGGGCAGGCGTTCTCAACCATGATCGAAGGAGAAAAGCGGTTCGACATCAGCCTCCGGTGGCCGATGCCCCTGCGGGACAATGTCCGAGCGATCATGGATATTCCGGTGGATGTGATCAACAACCAGGTGGCTTCCCAGTATCAGCCCCAACTTCCATCGACCCGGCAAACCAATCAGGCCACCGGACTCACCACGAACGGATCGGCTTCCCCCGGCTTTGCAATTTCGGGGAGCCAGACCAACGCCACCAACAACTACCTTGCCGGAACCCCGCGGCGAAGGCTCGGTGATCTGGTGACTCCGTATGATGCGGAAGGTATGCCCAACCCGGAGGGCTCATTTATCCGTCCCGGCGCATCGATGATCTTCCGGGAGCAGGGCAAGCGGATGATTGCCGTGAAGTTCGGTGTCCGCGGTCGGGATCTTGCCGGGGCGGTCGCAGAGGCCCGTGAAGCAGTGGAACCGTTGATCCCACCCTCGTATCGAACGGTCTGGAGCGGCGAGTTCGAGCAGATGCAGGACGCTGAGTTCCGATTGATGTTCATCATCCCTCTGGCCCTCATCCTCATCTTCATCCTGCTCTACACGGCGTTCAACTCGCTGCTCGATGCTGTGGTGGTACTCTCCAACGTGGTTGCCTTGTCAATTGGTGGAGTTTGGGCGCTGTACCTGACTGACACAAACTTCAGCACGTCGGCGGCGGTCGGGTTTGTTTCGCTGTTCGGGGTCGCCATCATGGATGGATTACTTCTGATCTCGTACTTCAACGCTCTTCGTGCCCAAGGGATGGATCTGCGAGAGGCAATTATGCATGGAGCGGAGAAGCGAGTCCGACCAGTGGTGATGACCGCTCTGACGGCGATCCTTGGGCTGCTCCCTGCAGCACTGGCGATCCGACCGGCCTGGGATGAAGCGGGCAGCTTCCGTTGGATCGAGCCAATTGGCGTGCAGACTCAGCGACCGCTGGCGATTGTGGTGGTGGGTGGAATGATCACTACCCTGGCTCTCACTCGCTATCTGATGCCCGTACTCTATAGCTTCTACGGC
>DASZJS010000895.1:0-2756 GCA_035947935.1 Gemmata sp.
GCCGAACACCCCGGCGATGAGAACAGATTGGACGATTCCCTGCGGTACGTGTCGTGTCGCGCCAACGGTTTCCTCAGCGGCATGGGCAGAGGCATCGAAGCCCGTGATTGTGAATGCTGGGAGGAGGAACCCAAGCGCGAAAAGCCAGAGGAGCGAATCCGTTCGGGGCCAGACTGGCTCATCTCCGGGGAGGTCGCTGAAATTGGAGAACGTCCAGAGCCGGGTGACATCGAGTTCTGGTGCCGCAATCAGCAGAGCGGCCGTGAGTACGATTGACACCAGCAGAATCCAGTACCCACTGAAATCCGTAAGCACGCGAGTCACACGGATGCTGAGATGATTGATCGCGGCTTGCGATGCGGTGATGAGAGCGACCATAATAAACTGCGTGAGTTTATCAGGCTTGATCTCCGGATCGAACACTCCCAGAGCGAACTGGAATGTGCCGACATTGACCGCAACGAGAAGGGTCGCGAGACCGGCCAGGTTGAACCACGCGGTCACCCATCCCCACCCCCGACCACCAAGTATCGCCGCCCAGTGATAGAGTCCACCCGCGGTTGGAAACGCCGAGGCAATCTGACCCATCGTTGCTGCCACACACAGCGAGAACAGGCAGACAAGCGGCCACCCAAGCCCGATACTCGCGCCACCAACCGAGCAGAACCCAACCTGGAAAGACGTCACCCCACCTAACAGGATGCCGATGATCGCGAACGAGATGGCGAAGTTCGAGAACCCACCCAGCACTCGGGCGAGTTCCTGGGCGTACCCGAACTTGTGCAGGGTGTGGATGTCATCGGATTCATCGGAAGTTGATGGTGTGGGCATGCAGGCCTGGAGGGTGAATCAAATGCAGCTCAGGTATCATCGTCCGGTGGGAGATTGTTGCGTCGATTTCTCTGTCGAAAGATCATACGTCAACAGAGCGTAAAAAGCGACCGCACAAAATAGTCCGCGACTCTGTCGCGTGGGCCAAGTGAGTGAGATCGCCGCAGAAGCAGCCGGGGAAGCCTTCTGGGACACTTTCTTAAAACGAATAAGGTAACAAAAGAAAAACAACAACAATAGGAGGATCGGATATGAAGAGTTCAGAAACGAAACCCAGTGATGACTTTCGGGTCGATGTTGGTCGAGCCAACAAAGGGCGGACATTCGTGCGTGTCATCCACACCCCATCTGGAAAGGAGCGACTTCTTGTTGGCCTAGACGGATCAGCGCCGGAGGAAGTGGCGAATCGTCTAATAAAGGAACTCAAAGAAGAATTGGGAAAATAGTGTCAGGGAATCACTCCCGACCCAGGTTTATGAGGCTCTTGATCCACACCGCTTCGCCCGCCTATTGCTCCCTGCCGAGCGCAGGCCTCCCTTCGCCAGAGTGAAGTATAAATTCATCCCACTTTGCGCCCATGCGCGGACGCGGATTGTGAAGATTTGTTGAAGTCGCGTCGTTTCCGAGTGATTCCACTCCCACCGACGAAGTACCCTATGGACGAGAACTCTGACCTCGCCCAAGGGATTTCAATGAATTTCTGGAACGCCGCGTTTGATTTGCCTGCCTTGCCGTTGATCTTCCTCGCCATTGCCTTGTTTGTCGCGTTCTTATTTGAGTTCATCAACGGCTTTCACGACACTGCAAATGCCGTAACCACTGTTATTTACACGCGCAGCTTGCAGCCGACTGCGGCCGTCATCTTCTCCGGGCTTATGAATTTCCTGGGAGCGTTGATTACCGTTCTGTTCTTCGGGGCAGGGGTTGCGTTTGCCATCGTTCACCTGTTGCCGGTCGATCTGCTCGTACATGCCCGGTCGAACGCGGCTTTGGTCATGGTTCTGTCTTTGCTAATCGCGGGGGTCATGTGGAACCTGAGTACGTGGTATCTGGGTATTCCAGTAAGTAGCTCGCACACACTCATCGGCTGCATTCTGGGTGTTGGCATTGCGAACGGCTTCTGGAACAAGACCCCGTGGGAAGGTGTGAACTGGGAGAAAGCGCTAAGTGTCGCGCTGGGGTTACTCATCACCCCACTGGTTGGGTTCATCTTCGCGGGCGGTTTGCTGTTATTGCTGAAGAGAATAGTGAAGGAACCCCGGCTCTATCAACCACCACAAGGGGACGATCGGCCCCCCATGTGGATTCGCGTGATGTTGATCGCAACCTGTGGTGGAGTGAGTTTTGCCCACGGATCGAACGATGGTCAAAAGGGCATGGGGTTGCTGCTTCTCACTTTGATTGGGTTTTTGCCAGCCCACTATGCCTTGACGGTGAATAATCCCGGGATGGCTCCGAAGGTTTACGCTGGAGTGCTTGATGTGCGGGCCGAGTATGCCAAACACCAGGTACCAATTCCTCCGGAAATGGGCGAGCATCTCGACTTGTTGGAGCGGGAACTTGCAGGCAAGGAATCGTTCGATGAGTTACCGCGAGGTTGGGACGACAGGTGGAAGGTACGGCAGGCCATCATGAAAACAACTTTAGCGATGAGCAAAAAGGAGGAGAAAGACCCGGCATTACCCGAAGAACTCCGAGGGCGACTCAAAAACATCCGGGAGAATAATCTGGTCGGTGCGATTGAATTCGTGCCGCTCTGGGTTGTGGTTGCCACCGCCTTGGCGCTGGGGATTGGAACAATGATCGGTTACAAGCGGATCGTTATTACCGTGGCCGAGAAGATTGGTAAGACACACCTGACCTACGCACAGGGAGCAGCTGCTGGAGCAGTGACGGCAGCGACCATCCTGGCAGCAGATGTTCTA
>DASZJS010000896.1:0-6795 GCA_035947935.1 Gemmata sp.
ACCTGTCGCCGCGATTCCTCACAACTGATCCATCGTGAATCGCCGGTATGGGTGCCGATCTTCCCATCGAGCGTCATCGCCCACTTGAGATGAACCCAGGGCTTACCCGTTTTCAGGAGTTTCAAGTACGCCGCGTTCAGACGCTTGGCTTCCGTCTCGCATAACCCGACATGGACCTCCAAGCCAGCCTCACGCAAGAGCTTCAAGCCACCCCCGGCCACTTTGGGAAATGGGTCGGCCATCGCAGCAACCACGCGGCGAATTCCAGAGCGTAACACAGCATCGGTGCAGGGTGGTGTCTTGCCCAAATGACAGCAAGGTTCCAGGGTTACGATGAGGGTTCCGCCGCGGGCTTGCTCCCCGGCTTCTACAAGTGCATGAATCTCGGCGTGAGGTCCACCGTATTTCTGGTGCCATCCCTTTCCCACCAGTTTGCCCACTGGATCCAGAACGACAGCCCCGACCATCGGGTTGGGTTCGACGTATCCCCGACCACGAGCGGCCAGCGCAAGGGCTTCTCGCATCCAGGGTTCGAGATCGTTCACGGCAGACTCACTGGTATTGAGGGGAAAAATCGAATTCTGCGCGAACCATCGCATTGGTTGTGCGTCTATGTAGTGTACGGCGAGCAGAGGACTACAATCTGCCGCACAACCATACACGAGATACCACCTAACATACCGATATCACCATGACCCTTTGGCACGCGAGCTTTGATCTTCTTCTTACGACCAGCAGCCTTACCGCTGCGGCCGCCGCGAAGAATCTACGTCTCGAAGTCGAAGCAGGTCGAGAAGAGACAG
The DNA here is from genome assembly GCA_035947935.1 of Gemmata sp. Classification (GTDB taxonomy): domain Bacteria; phylum Planctomycetota; class Planctomycetia; order Gemmatales; family Gemmataceae; genus Gemmata. The sequence continues at coordinate 804 of DASZJS010000896.1, forward strand.
CAAGCGAAGCAAAGGCGAACGACGCTCGACAAGCACAGAGTTTGACGACGATGTTAGGTTTGGGTCTGAGCTATCGCGGTACATGGGATACAAGTGGATAACCTCCAGCACGAGTCGTGGCAAACACGCCGGCCGGGGGTTCAACAGACCCCCGGCCGGTTTCTTTTTTGTAGTTCTTGTTTTCGATGACACACGCCCCGTTCGTCTACGTTGGCTAGGACCACTGTTTTTCAGGCAGTTGGAGGCGGATCGTCACCGCCACGGGGTACTGCACGGGTGGGGCTCACGCCTGGGAGCGTGCTCGGTTTCCAAAACCGACGGCTTTAGCCTATGGGGTTCGATTCCTCCCCTGACCCGCTGAATGGAAGTGTGGCCGAAGGTGGGAAGGCACCTGTCTCTTAAACAGGGCGATGTGGGTTCGATTCCCACCGCTTCCACTGGTTTCTTGCGTCCGTGGTGTAGCAGCAACATGCCACCTTCCCACGGTGGTGTCGCGGGTGCGAGGCCCGCCGGATGCTCTGGCCAATTGATGCGCCCATGATGTAGCGGCAGCCTGCCGCCTTGCCATGGCGGATGCGTGGGTTCAACTCCCACTGGGCGCTCTTTTTGATTGTGGCTCGTCGCCACGATAGGTCTGATGCCCCCGTGTTGTAGTGGGAGCCTGCCGTCTTGGTATGGCGGAAGCGTGGGTTCGACTCCCACCGGGGGCTCTTCTTTTAGTGGAGAGTGGAGAATGGAGAGTTGATAGTTTGATGCGTTGTTGATCAGTGAGATTGCTCCTGCATCTTGCAGGTATTCATCCAATCAACAATCCCCAACTAACAACTCCCCAAACATAGCACGATACGCAAACTGGAATCGCGGCCAAGCTCAAACCTTGGTGAATGTGGGTTCAACTCCCACTCGTGCTACTCGCGGGTTGCAGGGAAAACGCCTTCGGACGCGCGGTGGGCCGCCAGACTGCCTGTAAAGCAGCCGCCTTCACGGGCAATGTGGGTTCGATTCCCACCCGAGGCACTGGGGGGAGTGAAGAGTGAAGAGTGAAGAGGGAAGAGGGAAGATGAACAGTAGCTCTGTGGAATTCGGGAGATGCTCGGCACTCCTTCGCTGATAACTTTTAACTCTTCACTCTTAACTCTCGGAAAAGGGCTCGTTCTTCCAAAAGAGCAGGATACTGGGTTGTCAACCCGGCAATGGGGGTTCGAGTCCCCTACGAGCCGCTCGGCTTCATACGACCCGTTCGTCTAGCGGCACAGGACGGCAGGTTCTCAACCTGTCAACGGGGGTTCGATTCCCCCACGGGTCACTCGTTCGAGTTCGGCAACGGTGATGTAGACCAACTGGCAGGAGTCGCCACGCTCAGAACGTGGACAGTGTGGGTTCGAATCCCTCCGTCACCACTTGGAACGATTAACACATTGCAGGCGGGCCGGCGCTCGACTGGGTCTCATAAGCCTGGATGCTGGGTTCAACTCCCAGGTCTGCAACTTGGGTTCGATAGCCGGATATCTTGCGGGCGTGCAGGTGCTCGACCGGGTCTGATAAGCCTGGTTTCTGGGTTCAAGTCCCAGGCTCCGCAACTGAACGACCGGGTAGGCCAATCGGCAGAGCCGGCAGGTTGAGAGCCTGTGTAGTGTGGGTTCGACTCCCACCTCGGTCACTGAAATGGGGTCGTCGTCCAAGAGGAAGACACCCGCGTCGCAAGCGGGAAATCGGGGTGCAACTCCCCGCGATTCCACTGACAATCCGGGACGCGTGGTCTGGGTGGGCTAGGCGCCTGTCTTGCAAACAGGAGATCGGGGTTCAACTCCCCGCCGTTCCACTGAAGCAAAAATGGGCCTGTGGTCTAAAGGGATGACGCTGGTATGGCATGCCGGCAATCCGGGTTCAATTCCCGGCGGGTCCACTCGGGTTTGTCGTGTGGTTGATGGTCGCGGGGTGAGGAGTCCGAACATTAAGGTCCGGCCGACTGGCGTTCGTATCCACACCCCGTTGCCACCACCCACACGATGACCGAACTTCGGACGGGAGCCGGATATGGCTAGGCCGGGCCGCACTGCTAACGCGGTTGCCCTCTTGCGGGCATGAGGGTTCGAATCCCTCCCCCTCCGCTGAATTTGCCCTGGTGGTGAAACGGACCATCATTCCGCGCTTCGAACGCGGCGTTCCAGGTTCAAATCCTGTATCGCCCACTGATTCTCTGGGTAATGTAAGTATCACGCATGCAGGCACTTGCGATTAATTCGCGAGTGCCTTTTTTGTTTTCGCCTCACGGATCGGGTGGGCACAGGGTGGGCAGAGTGGCACCCACATTGGGGTCACATCGCTGGACTCACCCCCAACAATTCTCGTGAGGTGATTTCATGGCCTGGCTCGAAACCAAGGGCGAAGTTTTCCGAATCCGTTTCCGCTTTGGCAAGGCAAAACACTTTCTGCCTCTTCATTCATCCGACCGCCGGGAAGCTGATGAGGCGCTGGCAAGGTTCAAAGGGAATCTGCGGCTGATCGAGCGGGGTATCATCGACGCTCCGCCAGCCGATGCTGACATCGGCATTTACATCGTTTCCGGCGGAAAACTCAAAGGACGACCTTCCCAGTCGTCACCTGCCGAACGGAACACGCTCGCCAAGCTGTTCGATAGTTACCTGACTTCCTTTCCCAGAGGAGCGAAGGAAGTACGCACCTGGCAAACCGAGACCACCCATATTGGCCACTTACGGCGGTTGCTCGATACCAATCAGTTACTTTCGGAAATCAGCTCCAAAACTCTCCAGGCATACATCGACGCACGAACCCTGGAAAAAGGCAAAGCGAAGAAAACGGTACGCCGCGAGACGGTGCATAAAGAGATCGGCACCTTTTCGTCGGTCTGGAACAAGTGGGGAATCCAACAAGGTTTTACCGACCGGCCTGCCCCGGTGAAGAATCTGACCTACCCAAAAGGCACAACCAAGCCGCCGTTTCAGATTCGCGAGCAGATCGAACGTAAGATCAAACTGGGAAAACTCTCAGCCGAGGTAAAAGCTGAACTATGGCGAAGCCTCTTTTTAACAACGCCCGAAGTCGAAGCCCTTCTCGATTACATTCGTGACCTCAAAGCAGACTCCTTCGTCTATCCAATGTTTACATTTGCGGCTCATACAGGTGCTCGCCGAAGTGAAATCCGACGATCACAAGTCACCGACTTTGATTTTGCTTCCAGAACGGTGATGATCCGTGAAAAGAAAAAAGATTCTGCCAAGGTGGAAACCTACCGCACCGTCCCATTGACGCCGCGATTGGAGCAGGTCATGCGGGATTGGTTCGCAAGTAATCCTGGAAACCCGCATTCCGTATGTATGCCAAACGGACAGCCGCTGAAAGACACCTACACTACGACACTTTTGCATAAAGCCACTGCCGGTTCGCAGTGGGCGGTGATTCCCGGCTGGCATTGTTTACGTCACAGTTTCATTAGTAATTGCGCTGCCCGTGGTATCGACCAGCGGCTGATCGACCATTGGGTTGGCCACTCAACCGACGCGATGAGGCAGCGGTACAGTCACTTATTGCCCAATGTTTCGCAAGCGGCGATACTGTCCGTATTTGGATAAATGGTTTGAAGCTGAAGACAGTCTGACTACTCGTCTGTCGATCCGGTGGTTGCGGGTTCGAGTCCGGTCGTCATCGCTTAATTTAGGTAGCCGCAAGATAATGACTTGTGAATACTGCCGTTTCTGGGATAGGTGGCAAGCAGATCGGATTTGGGGATAATTTGGGGACAAAGCACGGGTACTGCACTTTCCCGGATCTCATATGAATTGATCGACGCTTTTCCGGCCTAGACACAGAGCCGGGCTTCCCCGCAGGATGTGGTTGCCAAACTACAACCGCAAGGAAGCCCAGCAATGTCATCATGGAAGATGCCTGCTGCCCTGTCCACCTGGATTAGTGGTTTAACGAACCTGATCGACCGCCGTCTACGCGGTGTGTTTGCACTCGTATTCTGCGGGCTTTTGCTGACTCGGGAGCGTCGGCGGAGCTGCACCACATGGTTTCGAGCGGGTGGAATCGATCGCGCGTTTCGCAGTGGCTATCGAGCTATCGGTGCGACAGGACGCAACACTAAAGCGATGGGTATGTCGATCCTCTTCGATATTGCCAACTCGCCAGCAGCAGCCAAGTCCGAGCGGATCAAGCTGACGCTCGACGACACCCCCTCGCAACGCTACGGTCCTGGCGTGGAAGGGGCGGGCCTGCATCACAACCCGACGCCGGGTCCAAGCAACCAGCCGTTCCTCTACGGTCACGTTTTCGTGACTTTGGCCTGGGCGGTGGAACACCCCGATTGGGGGACGATCTCGTTGCCGGTGCGGTCGGGGCTGTACGTGCGGCGGAAGGACATGCCCCAGATTCCGCCGGAGCGGAAATGGGAGTTTCGCACCAAGATTGAGCAAGCGGTGGATCTGATCGACTGGGCCGCAAAAATGTTGAGTCACAAGGGCAAACCGATCTGGCTGGCGGTGGACGGCGGCTATGCCAATCGGGATGTGATTCAAGCCGCCAAGGGAAGCAGCGTCACTCTGGTCGGACGGTTGCGTAAAGACGCGGCGTTGCGAAGCCTGCCCGGTGCGCAACCGGCCGGTAAGCGTGGCCGCAAGCCGAAGTATGGGAAGGAAGTTGTCAGTCTCGCCAAGCGAGCGGGACATCGGGAGGGTTGGCAACAGGAAGAGATGGTGCTGTACGGTGCCAAGGTCATGAAAACGTACAAGACGTTCCTGGCGACGTGGCGGCCGGCGGGTGGAGAGATTCGGGTCGTGGTGGTGAAAGAGGACAGCGGCTGGCTGGCATTTTTCTGCACCGACCCCAACGCGACGGCGGTGGAGATTCTCGAGATGGTTGCCGACCGCAACAGTCTGGAACAGACCTTCAAGGATGTGAAGGAGATTGGGGAGCGGGGCAACAACAGTTGCGCAACCTGCACGCCAACATCGGTGCCTGGCACCTGAACCTGTGGGCGTACACGCTGGTGGAGTTGTGGGCTTGGGAGAAGCCGGAAGAGGAATTGGTGGACCGCCGCCGCTCGCCGTGGGACAGTGAACCACGACGGCCTTCTCACGCGGACCGTCGTAAAGCATTGCTGCGTCAAGCACTGCAAGAGGAATTTCTCGAAGTTCAGAGCGCCCCGGACGCAGAGCAGAAATTGTTAGACTTCGCCGAACGACTTATGTTACTGGCGTTTTAGCTGCTATAGAATCGCGGAAAGTGCAGGTAAACTTGACTCAATCACAATGAATTTCGTGAATCAAGAACTCTAGCGGTATATGTGGTGTGTGCCGGGCATGGTAAGCAGGAAATGTAAGCCCTCTGCGGGCCGTGAGGACCGGAACCGCAAGGCTAGGCAAGGGTGTTCGTCGTGAGACGGAATCCGGTTCCGAGTGCCGGTTCGACAAGCAATACATCGTCAAGTTTCACAAGGATGTGGAAGCTGGCACCTTGCATCTCGATCTGCAGAATTCAGCCCCAGAGTTGCAGGCTGCACGTATGAAACCAGGTGCAACGGTAGATGGTCTCTCTGTCAGGATCGAGGGTTTCCCCTATGGGTTCGCGGCAGAAAGCGTTCACGTGGGGTATCAGCGAAGTTGACATCCAAAAGCGAGAGAATATCGACCCCCAATTTCGAGACTTCAGAGCGAACCTTGTCGGGAATCGGGGTGGTAAGGCAGATGACGCGGGCAAATCATTTCAAAACTCTCCCTAACGAAAGGCAAAAATCGAACTTGAACGCGTTGATGCCACCGAAGGCCGATCTCCAGCCCGAAGCAAGGACGGTGATCACTCTTTTCGTATTTGACGCATCCACTCTCATCGTTCGATTCTTGCAGAAATCGGGTACGAGCCTAGTAGAGCTGCTTGCCATCCCCAGCAGGATCTGGTTTTCAACTGTACGTTTTGTTTTCGACAGGATGGCTGGCGGGGACAAAATGCAAAGACGTCGAACCAGATTCTGAGC
>DASZJS010000897.1:0-3230 GCA_035947935.1 Gemmata sp.
CGATACGCCCGGAGTTCCCCCTCAAGTATACGATGAGGTTCTCTCGGCTGGATCCGATGGCATCCCACGACTGTACAAGATGCATCGGGAACAGAAACGAGAAATTGGCGATGATGCGAATAAGATCCGCGAGTATGAAAAGATGCCCGGTCGGATAGCAACGGTCGCGTTCAACAACGATGGGACGAAGTTTGCATCCGTCAGCAGCCTAGATGGCAAGGGCGAAGTGCGAGTATACGATGTGACTTCCGGTGCCAAGATTGTTTGCGAGAAAGTAACGGGACCGGTTTATGCTGTTGCATGGCACCCTGCTGGGAAACTGATCGCCTCGGCTGGGTTCGATGGCGTCGTCTGGCTTCACGATCCCTCATCGGGCAAGCTCGTGAGCAGTTTTGTTGTTCTACCGAAGAGTAGTGGGACGGGAGCAGAGTAAACTGTAGGACGGGCTTTCCAAGCCATCCTACAGCGAAACCAAGTTCCGCCGCTCGCCTAGCTTCTGAACATCACACCAAACCGGGCAAAAATGCCCGTACCTCCAAATACGCTTCCTCAGAGAACCTGACATGAAATTCTCCCGATACCTCATCGCTGTTGCTTTACTTGCGGTCTCCGCTGTCCCGACCTTTGCTCAGGAAAAGCTCCCGGATGGGGTGAAGGTGTCGAAGCTCGATGTCCGCCCGCAGGTGGTCGCTCTGAGTGGGCCGTTCTCTTATTCTCAGCTCCTTATCACCGCCACCCTCGATAACGGCGAGACAGCTGATGTGACACGGATCGCGAAGATCGATGCCACGACTGGCGGCCTCGCCACGGTCGTAGCTGGCCTCGTGCGACCCATTGCCGATGGCAGCGGCGATATCTCGATATCGCTCGGAGGGCAGACGATCAAAGTCCCGGTCAGCGTGAATGACACGAAGGCCGACAAGCCAGTGAGCTATGTGACCGATGTGCAGCCAGCCCTCGGCAAGCTGGGCTGCAATGCAGGAACTTGCCACGGAGCGCAAGCTGGGAAGAACGGGTTCAAGCTTTCTCTGCGCGGTTACGATCCGATCTTCGATTTTCGTGCGCTCACCGATGATCTTGAGGGCCGTCGATTCAACCGTGCTGCCCCCGAAAAGAGCCTCATGCTGATGAAGCCTGCCGGTGCCGTACCTCACCAGGGCGGCGTAACCATGCAGGCGGGCGATCCTAATTACGAGATGATCCGCCGATGGATCTCCCAAGGCTTGAGGCTCGATCTCGATGCTCCCCGGGTCAAGGGGCTCGAAGTCTTTCCCAAAAACCCCATCGTGAGCCGGATCGGCCAGAAGCAACAATTCGCAGTACTGGCCACTTATACCGATGGGCGCGTTCGCGATGTGACAGCCGAGGCGTTCATCGATAGCAGCAACACCGAAGTTGCAACCGTCGATAAGACGGGGCTCGCGACGACTGTTCGTCGCGGTGAAGCAACGATGCTGGTTCGGTATGAAGGGTCTTACGCGGCATCCACGGTCATGATTATGGGCGACCGGAGCGAATTTGTCTGGGAACAACGTCCCACCTACAACTTCATCGATGAACTGGTCGATGCCAAGCTGAAGAAGGTGAAGGTGTTGCCTAGCGGACTCGCCAGCGACTCCGAGTTTATTCGCCGCGTTTATTTGGATCTTACGGGTATGCCGCCAGCAGTGGAGGACGTTCAGGCTTTCCTCGCTGACAAGCGTGACTCCAGGATCAAGCGTGAAGAACTGATCGACAAACTGGTCGGCAGCGAACCCTTCATCGAGCAATGGACGAACAAGTGGGCCGACCTGTTGATGGTAAACCGGAAATTCCTGGGCGATGGCGGAGCCGCAGCCTTCCGCAAATGGATTCGTGAGGCAGTAGCAGCGAACAAGCCTTACGACAAGTTCGCCTATGACATCCTCACTGCTGCGGGCTCGAACATGGACTCTCCACCCGCAGCGTACTTCAAGATTCTCCGCACGCCGGACACCGTGATGGAGAACACAACGCAACTCTTCCTGGGAGTCCGGTTCAATTGCAACAAGTGCCACGATCACCCGTTCGAGCGCTGGACTCAGGACCAGTATTACAATCTCTCAGCGTATTTCACTCAGATCACTCGCGCAGAGGATCCCAAGTATCGTGGGCAAAAGATCGGTGGTACGGCAGTCGAAGGTGCCACTCCGTTGGTCGAGGTCATCGCCGATAGCAAGGCCGGCGAGATCATACACATCCGCACGGGTGAAACCGCCAAGCCAGTATTCCCTTACGAAGTAAAGGCCGAAGTGCCCGCGGCAGATGGCCGCCGCGTGCAGGCTGCAAAATGGATTACCTCTCCAAATAACCCCTACTTTGCCAAGAGTTATGTGAACCGTATTTGGAGCTATCTCCTCGGCGTGGGTCTGATCGAACCTATCGACGATATCCGAGCTGGAAACCCACCCACCAACCCCGAACTTCTCGACCGGCTAACCGAGGAGTTTGTGAAGTCCGGTTTCGATGTCCAGAAGCTGATTCGGACGATTTGCAAGAGCCGCACTTACCAGCTTGCGATCGCCACGAACAAATGGAACCGGGACGATGAGATCAACTACTCACATGCCCTCGCTCGTCGTCTTACAGCCGAAATGTTTTTCGACTCGATCCACAAGGCAACGGGTTCGCTGAGCCGCTTGCCGGGTCTTCCTGTCGGTGCCCGAGCCGCGCAGCTCGTTGACAGCAACATTGAACTGCCGGGCGGTTTTCTCGATTTGTTCAACAAGCCGGTTCGCGAAAGCTCTTGTGAATGCGAACGATCGGGAGCCGTGACTGGTGGTGCGATTCTGGCGATGGTGAATGGTCCGATCATCGCCGAGGCGATCCGCGATCCAAACAACAAACTGAATCGACTCGTACTTTCCGAAAAAGACGATGCCAAAGTGGTTGAAGGGATCTATCTCTCGGTTCTGAATCGATTGCCAACCGCCAAGGAAAGTGAAGTAGGAATCAAGGCAATTCGTTCCGCCGGTGCCGATCATGCGGTGATGCTTGCGGAACACAAACCGAAGGCTGATGCCTTCGCTGCCTATCAACAGACCTTGGCCGAAAAACAGAAGGTGTGGGAGACCGGTCTGCGCAACCTGAAACCGACTGCCTGGACGAATTTGGATGTTCTCCGGGCCGAGTCCAAGCACGGCGCTCCTGCAACCGCGAAGCCTGGGGCGACATTGACTATCAACAAGGATGGGTCGATTCTGGCGAGTGGA
>DASZJS010000898.1:0-29582 GCA_035947935.1 Gemmata sp.
GGAACCGAAGGGCTTTTGACCGCCAAGGTCCGCGAGCAGCCGTTCTCCGTGTTGTTGCTCGATGAAGTCGAGAAGGCCGATGGATCGTTCTTTGACCTGCTTCTGCAAGCTCTCGGTGAGGCAAGACTGACCGATGCCGGCGGTCGGCTCGCGGACTTTCGGAACACCGTGGTCATCCTTACCTCGAACCTGGGTGCCGAGTCGTACCGTCAAGGAATGACGGGTTTCACAGTTGGCGGCAGCGTTCCCACCAAGACTCAAGCGAACGAACACTTTGCCCGAGCGGTCGAACAGTTCCTGCGTCCCGAGATGTTCAACCGCCTCGATCGGGTGGTTCCATTCGCCCCTCTCGAAGCCGGTACGATTCGGCGGATTGCTGACAGAGAATGGCACAAGATACTCAACCGCGATGGCGTGCGATTCCGGGAAGTGGCTCTCGCAACGGCACCGAACCTGCTCGATCACATCGCCGCGATCGGGTTCGATGCTCGTTACGGCGCGCGGCCCCTGAAGCGAGTCATGGAGCGCGAGTTGCTTTCCCCCCTCGCCAGGCAAATGAATAGACATCCTGGCGACACCCCACTGACAGTGACCGTGGGATTAGAAGGTGGAAAGCCGGATGTGGCCGTGCGGTCCGTGCAGGGACCACGCGGACGCTCGAACCGGGAATCAACCGGACCCGCGGGCAAGCTCGCAGCTTCATCGCAAGTGATGCGGCGATGGCATCAACTTGTCGCGACTTCATCCACCGTCCGCGAACTCGATAATGAGGTGTATCAACTCGTTCTGGCAGAACAGAAAATCTACCGCAAGCAGCAAGCGAAAAAGAAATTGACGCAGCCGGACACCGAGGTGCTGGCCTGGCTGGGCCGGTTGCGCGAGGTTGCGGATGAAGTGAAACGCCAGCGGAGTGCCGCGTTCGATCTGGAAGATGCGACTGCGATCGCGTTCCACGATGGATTCGAGCCAACCGAGAAACTGGCAGAGCGACTCGCGGAGGCAAACAGAGATTGGGATAAACTCCTGCTCCGACTGTATGCCCTCAATGCGCCCTCGTCCGATACGGTCACCCTGGCCCTGTTTGCGGAACACCGTGGGCACCTGGCAGAACTTGCCGTGGCATATCGAACTGTCTCGCAATCGCAGGGTTTGACTGTGCAGATAATGCGGTACGATTTGCCAACCGAAGGAGTCGATACGACACCCCCGCCAGCGCCACGACCACTGGTTCCACAGGCACAGGAGCAACCGAACGATCCTCCAACAACCGAGACGGTGTTGCCACCGACTGTCTGGGCACGCGATCGGTTGTTCACGTTCACAACGAACCCGGCGAAGTTGCTCCTTGTCCGGAAAGTGTTAGACCCGATGCGGCACGAGGAGTACGCAACGAAGGACACGCTTGGGTTGGCGTTGACGATCTCGGGAATCGGAGCGCACGTTCGGTTCTGGGGCGAAGCCGGGCTGCACGACATTCACACACCGGATAACAGCGAGCAAGTTGTCAAACCTGCCGTTCTGGTATTCGTTGCGACCGATGCGTTGACTGCGTACCGCCCTCCTGAAGCCGCGACTCGTCGGGGGTTGCTCAAGGATCGCGAAATCCGCCGGGAGTACGACATCGAGAAGGGGACCATGCGAGACTTCGTTCTCGATCGATCGTGGGCGGGTCTGCAAGGTCACCTGACGAACTGGGTCGAGCCCGCTGTTACTGCGAATATGCGATTGCGGCTGCTCCGGATCATCGTTGAGTAAGTGATGGCATTCTCGGAAAAGGGGCAATTCTCCCAAACGAACCCAATATAGCGGTAAGGGTTTTTCGCAAAGTCCTGGGTAACGGCTTTCACTCTGATGTTGCTACTGAAGGCACAAATCAGCATGATGGGAGATGTTAACCCTTACCGGAAGGAGATTCCGATGCGTGGGCTGTTCGTGACATGCGGGCTGGCTGTGGTCCTATCGCTCGCGGGTGGCTGGTCTCAGACCGTTGCCCAGGACGAGAAAACATATGACCTTCGCGGTCCCGCCCCAACCAAGGGACAGGTGTTCCTCAGCAAGACGAAGCTCAAAATCAAGGATGCCGACACGACCCTCAAAACCATGGGACAGACAATCAAAGCAAAGGTGACGATGGATGTTACCGGCGAAGAGGAGCAGAAGGTTCTGGCAGTCGATGGTCGGAACGTCACCAAGTGTCAGAGTAAAATCATCAAGGATCGCTCGGAGATGATTACGGACTTCGCAGGTATGCAGAATCCCGAAAACATGACGAACGAGCTGGAAGGTGAGGTGATCATCAGCGAACGAATCGGGGATGGGAAGTGGAAGCATTCGCTGGTCGATAGCAAGCCGACCGACAAGCAGAAGAAGGAACTCGATAACCGCAACGGCATCGAGAACGACGACGATCTGTTCCCAGCCGAGAAAGTCAAGGTGGGGCACGTCTGGAAGGTCGAGGCCAAGGCTCTCACAAAACTGTTCGGTAACTCGTTCACCGACATCACTGGCGAACTCAAGCAGAAATTCCTCAAGATCGAGGAGGTCTCCGGTGAGGAATGCGCGGTGATCGAATCGACCGGAGCGGTGAAGGGCAAGATGAAGGATGAAGATGGCGAACCAACTCTGAACGTGGAGATGGATTTGAAGGTGACCTCCTGGAGGTCGATCAAGTCGGGCGTCGACTTGAAGGAAAAGTTCGAGGGGAAGATCAAGCTCTCGGGTACTCAGAAAGTCGATGATGCCAAGGTCGATATTGTCATGTCGGGTCCACTCTCAGGCGAAAGCACGACGAAAATCAAATAGTGAGTAGTGGCGAGGGGCAAGGGAAGAGCGAGAACAGAAAAGACTAGAGGCTTTCTGTTCTCGCTCTTCTCTTGCCCCTCGCCACTTGCCCCTACTCGAAACCGCTATCGGTTCTCCGTCGCATTCTCGGCCGAGCCGGGAATGCGCGGGCCAATCAGCATTCGCATCGCAATTGCGACCAATCCTTTTACCGAGGCCAGCCGACCGGCAGGCCATTGCAACGCCCTCAGATACCAGTTCGCGGCGGTCGCGGGCTCCGACCCACGCAACACATAGCCCAGAGTGCGACAGGTCGAGGCATACCCCTCCGCGATCTGGTCGGCAGGTACTTCACCTCCAACTCCATAGCGCAACTCCGCTCGCTGCATGATCGACAGCGCGATATGCACCCGGTCCACCAGCTTGTTCGACAGATTTCCATGTCCCGTTCGATATTGCACCAACTGTTCATCCACGAAGTCGAAAGTGTAGTGCTTCGCCACACGCAACCAGAGGTCGTAGTCGATGGCGAGATCCAACAGGGGATCGAGTCCCCCGACGTGAGACAGGATTTCACGCCGCATGATGGCCGATGAGAAGCAGACGAAATTCTGGACGAATAGCCGGTCGAGGACGCGGCCACGGCATGGCGCGGACATGGGCCGGGGAGGCAAGATATTCCCGGCGTCGTCGATCAACAACCGCCGACAAAAGACAACGCCGGTTTCGGGCTGAGCCTGGAACACAGCTAGCTGCTTTTCCAATTTCGTCGGGAGCCAAACATCATCGGCATCGAGATACGCGATCAAAGGTGCCCGGCTCAGTGCGATGCCGAGATTCTTCGCCCGCGTCTGTCCGAGTTTATCCGAGCGAAAGTAGCGGATGCGAGGATCGGTCAGGAATGGCTTGATGGTCGCGGGTGTGTCATCGGTCGAGCCATCATCGACGATCGACAATTCCCAGTTCGCGAACGTCTGATCGCGGACCGATCCGACCGCAACCGGGAGGAACCGGGCGTAGTTCTTCGTGGCCATCACAACAGAGACGGTGGGAGTCATGCGTTCATCGCTTGCAAGTGTTCGTGGGCGATTTTCGAGATACAGAACCGATATTTCCCACTCGGCTCCTGTGGGATTGCATCCACGAGTTCGACATCGTACTGAACGCCCGAACCGAACATCTCGTTGACGAGTTCGGCAATCTTCAGCCGACTATCCGGCCCGAATGCCTCATCGGGAACCAGCCGGATTCGCAGTTCCGTGAGCGATTCCTGCACGATCTGCACCTGGGCAGTGCCCGGGATGAGCAAGGCGAAATTTTCCGTGAGCGAGATGCCCGAGATCAGCCGACCCGTAGGGGTCAGGACGTAATCCGCCTCGCGGCCTTCAACTCCTTCGATCAAGGGCAGACCTCGACCGCATCGACACATCCGGTCGGATGGCACAACCACATCCCCGATCCGATAACGGATCAGCGGCATGGCGCGGTTGGTCAGGTCGGTGACGAACAAATGGCCTGTCGTGTCCACCGAGGTGTGGACGCTATCGGCATTCACATGGAGACCGTAGTGTTCCTCGCACTCGGAAGCGATGAGACTGACTTCCTCGCATCCATAGCGATTCGTTACCTGGCAGCCAAAGACCTGTTCGATGGTGACGCGTTGCCAGTCGTGCAACAGCATGGCGGTAGAGATGACTCCGTTTGGTCGTATATCCAAGACGCCAGATTTCTTCAGTGAGCAGGCGAGCAGGTAGAGCGAATGGGCATGGCCAAAAATCAGTCCGGGACGATGGCGGCGAATTATTGCCGCGAACTCCGCAATCCGGGCATCGTTCAGGTTCAGCGTGTCGAGGTAGACGGCACGGTCGAAGAAGTGGTTGCGAAGCCGCCCTTTGAGCCCAAAGTGTCGATACTCTGGGTTCCCCCACACCTTGGCGACCCGCTGTCCCAACCGCCAACCACTCCATTCATCGGATCGGAGAGTGCAGGCTGTCTTCCATTGCACCGCGGGTTCATCGATGTAAATATTGAGCGGCACACCCGTCGAGCCGGAGGTACGTTTGATTCGCAGTTTCGCGGCATCGAACGCGCTGGAGATCAGGCTTCGCTCGTGTCGGCGGATGTCGGCTTTCGTGAGAATTGGGAAGGCTTCGAGATCCTCAAGCGACTTGACATCCTCTGGATGAACCCCGGCTGCCGCCCAGGCAGCGCGATAGTAGGGGACGGTCGCGTACGCATGTCGGAGTTGTGCCTGGAGTGCCACCAACTGCCGGGCGCGAATGACCTCGGGCGGATCGAACTGCGTTTGCCGGAGTTCGCGGAGGTGTTGGAGGTGTTTGCTACCAGCCCGCCAGGCCATCAGCGGGTGCATCATATGCCGATTCAGGAAGTCGAGCATCCATGCCCCCCTTTGATCAGAAGAGGAAAAAGAGGATTCACCACGGAGAACGCAGAGAGCGCAGAGAAAACAAACGCGAGAAAAAGAAGTCACACCTTTTTCTCTGCGCTCTCTGCGTTCTCCGCGGTGAATCCTCTTTCCTCTACTCTAAATCCTAGCCTACAAGAGCGATCGCTGCCACTCCACCTGTTTTATCAGTCCCTCATCGATACTGGTGGTCGGCTTCCAGCCGATTTGGCGTGTGAGCTTGGACACATCGGCCCCGGTTGCAAGTTGATCGCCCTTCCGTGGCGGATGATGTTCGATCACCGCTTGCCTGCCGATGATTCGCTCCAGTTTGCGGATCACTTCGATCACAGTAACTAGTTCGCCGCCGCCAAGGTTGAATGTTTCACCTGGCATCGCCTGTGTTGCCCCAACAGTAGCATCAACGCAGTCGGTGACGTAGGTGTTGCCGCGCACCTGGAGCCCATCGCCCGTGAGAGTGATGGGTTTTCCCTTGAGAATCGCATTGATGAAGAGGTAATAACCCATTTCCGGACGCTGACGAGGACCATAGACGCTGAAGTATCGCAGCACCACCACGGGTATACCAAACTCCTCCTGATGTACTCGACAGAGTTGCTCGCTCGCGAACTTTGTGATTCCGTAAGGCGAACTCGGTCGAGTCGGCAAATTTTCATCGCCCGAGGCATACTTGCCGTACACCGAGGACGTGCTGGCATAGATCAGTTGTTTCAGGCTTGAAGAACCCTTGAGTGCTTCGAGCAATCGGTGTGTGGCTGTGAGATTATGGCGGTTGTACAGGTCGAAGTCGAGCCAACTGCGGGTGAGACCGGGCATCGCCGCGAGGTGGAAAATCCATTCGGCACCGGCGATGGCCTCCGGTGGTACTCCTTCGGAAAGATCGAGTTCCCGGAACGCGAAGTGCGGCTTCCCCCGATTGATGGAGAGATTTCGCTCCTTGACAGGGCGAGGATAATAGGCAGTGAAGCAGTCAATTCCCGTGACCGCGTGCCCATCTGCCAATAATCGTTCGCACAGGTGCGAGCCGATGAAACCGGCCGCGCCAGTTACCACACAACGCATGCAATCCCCCGGACAAAACTGTATCACGCCGCGAAACGCATTCGCAATCCCGAATGACCTGGAGATAAAGAGAACATTCACTGCGAAAATTGAAGAGGATTTACGGCCGGGAACGCAGAGAGGGAGAAATGCCGGGAGTAACTCTTCTCTCCTTCGTTTTCTCTCTGCGTACTTTGCATTCTCGGGGTGAATCCACTTCGATCTCCACGTCCCAATCCACAATCAACTATCCGCGTTACCCGCTGCCCAGCGCAACACGGGCTCCTTGACGGCCTTCACCTCATCGGGCCGGCTGACGATGTGCGTGTGCGGAGCGGTGCGGAGCAGTTCGGCATCCTCGTCCTTGATCTTCAGTAGGGCATCGGCAAACGCATCGAGCGTTTCCTTGCTCTCGGTCTCCGTTGGCTCCATCATCAGGGCTTCGGAAACAACAAGCGGGAAGTACACGGTTGGAGCGTGGAAGCCGTAGTCGAGGAGTCGCTTGCACAGGTCCATTGCTCGGATCTTTCGTTCCCGCAGCAGGGAACGGGCCGAGGCAACAAACTCGTGCATACACGGGCCGGGATGCGGCACGTCGAACCCTTCCACGATTCGTGCCCGAAGGTAGTTCGCATTCAGCACCGCCTGTTCGCTCACTTCCCGCAAGCCCACTGCTCCCAGGGTACGGATATAGCAATACCCACGAAAGAGGATACCGACGTTCCCGAAGAAACTCCGCACCCGCCCAATCGACTTGGGCATGTTGAAGTTGAGTCGGAAGCGATCGCCCTCCTTCATTACCATCGGAGCAGGCAGATAAGGAGCGAGGAAATCGCGAACGGCAATGGGACCGGAGCCGGGACCGCCGCCGCCATGTGGACCGGTAAAGGTCTTGTGGACGTTGTAGTGCTGCATGTCCGCGCCGAAATCCCCAGGTCGGGTGATGCCGAGGATGGCGTTCATGTTTGCGCCATCGAGATACACGAGCGCCCCGACCCCATGCAGAAGTTCTGTGATGTCCTTGATCTGGCTCTCGAACAACCCGAGCGTGTTGGGGTTGGTAATCATGAACACAGCAGTGTCGTTACCGAGCTTTGCCTTGAGGTCTTCGAGATCGACGAGTCCCTTGGCATTGCTCTTGATGGTTACTGTATCGAACCCGGCGAGTGAAGCCGAAGCGGGATTGGTGCCGTGGGCTGAATCGGGTACCAACACCTTGCGGCGATGTGTCTGGCCCTTATCGCGAAAGTACGCCGCGGCAACGAAAAGAGCTGTGAGTTCGCCCTGCGCTCCGGCAGCGGGTTGAAGCGAAACAGCGGGCAGTCCGGAGATTTCTGCGAGATATTCCTGCATTGCGTGGAGTAATTCGAGCATTCCCTGCGTGGTGTCATCGTCTTGTAGAGGGTGCAGCGATGCGAACCCAGGCTGTGCGGCAAGCCGCTCGTGGCGCTTGGGGTTGTACTTCATGGTGCATGACCCCAACGGATAGAAGTTGGTGTCGATGCTCATGTTTCGCGCGGACAGGTTGGTGTAATGGCGAATGAGGTCGATCTCGCCCACTTCTGGCAATGGTGGTTCGCTGGCGAGATGCTCCTGGGGAATCAGAGTGCTGAGTGATTGTGACGATGGTACATCGCACGCGGGCACCCGGTGGCATCGCCGCCCGGGCTTCGAGAGTTCAAAGATCAGATCGGTGGATTGGGTATTGTTCATATTCGTTGAGTAGAGGGATTAATGCTGCCGCAGTTGAGGGGCATCAAGATAGCAAAGAACTCCGATAACGACCGAGCAACTTCGGGGAGTTCATCCAGTTCCCAGTCCTGAAATCGAGACTGGGCGTAAAAATAGACTCTTCCGGCTACTTTGCCATCACATCGCAAAAGTAACTTGTCGCGATAATGTTCCAGTTGGCATGTCGCAACAATGAGCCATGAGCCCCAGGGTCCAGTCGGATCGTCGAGTGGGATGGTCTCACCGAATCTCCAGAACCGAAAGTAGGCTTCCGCGACATAAGCTGGCTGCTCCTCCGTGGAGGGAACCGGAAAGGAACTCCGGGGGCATTCACCACCGTTCTGATTCAACATGAAGGCTCGATAGTCTACGGGCAAGCCGAGAAATACGGGTTCCGGATAGCCCCCATACTTCGCCTCGCGGGCAAAGGAATCGTTTTCAAGGGTATCGAGTTGTTGCATGCTGATCGGTGGTCCACTGTCTGTGAATCGTAGCTGATCGCAACACACTCCAACCGGTGGCCGGCTCACCCGAGCCACCCAGACAGGATCGAGTTCCCTTGCCAGTTTGCGTAACTCCGAACTTTCTTCAGGTCGCTTCCCACTTCGCCACGGCTTTGCCCACTCTGCTTCCGCACGCAAGTACCTTCCCCGTGGGTCATCGCGATCATCGAGCCAGTCGGCATAGACTAACCGCGGGGTGTCGTCCCCCGGACTTGCCACGATTGCGCGAATAAAAGCCTCGTCCTCATTCACGTTATCAGCCCCTTGGCTCGCAAGATTCCTTCCGCCCACGTCTGCTGTTCCGGGGTTAGTGGTGGATCGCATGGGTGACGATAGTTCACCAATTCCGTGTACCGGCCACCATCGTAGCAGCGGTTCAGAAGAGGTTGCAGATCCACCGTCACCTCCGGTACATCGGGATCGAGTGGGATACCAATGATCGGGAGTCGATCCGTGAGGCGGATTGCGGCGGCGTGGTAGGTCAACGAGTGCCCTACCATCGCGGAGATATGGTAATCGAACAGCCCAATCGCCTGCTGCAACCGCTCTCGGGATACGACAGTCGTGTGCGTACCGCCACGGAGCAAGTCAATCTCCACAAGATTTACTCCGGCCAACCGCAACTCGTCTTGTTTCTCCTGATACATCTTTCGCCCTTTATCACCGGCTTTTTTGTTCGACAGGCTCAACAACTCAATGGCCGTTACCAGGCGCTTGCCTTTAGCCGACAGGATTTCCAGGTAAGGCTCTTCCCAAGGGTCGGAAGCCCGTGCTTGTCCGATAGTCACAAGCCCGGTCAAAGTCATTGTGGCAATTGTGTGGCCGTTCGAGTCGCGATCACGACCGAACACGCTTACGTCCGGATCGCGGCGAAGTTCGTCATCCACCCAGACAATAGTCTTGGTGGTTGCCACATAGCCCGGCGGAAGGGTCGTGTTGATTGCTTCCTGGAGATATGTAATCAGGGATGCGTGGAGGTTCGGGAAAACCTCCTCATCCTCCAGCCACGGGTCCATACCCGGAAATGGCGATGGCATCGGATTGCCTCCTTATAGGTTCGCCCGCACAGCATCCACTAGTCCATCGATCTCCGCCTTCGTTCGCTTTTCGGTAACCGCAACCGTGAGCCCATCCGCGAAGTTCGGATACCATCGGCTGAGCGACAAGCCAGCGTGGTAACCTACCTCGCGCAACTTGGCCAGAAGTACACCGACATCTCCCTTTGCAGACAGCGTGAACTCCTTGGTGAAGGGCGTCTTGAACTTCAACGACACCCCTGGAATCTTACAGAGCATATCGGCTGCATAATGAGCTTTCCGCACGCAGAGTTCAGCGGTTTCTCGTAACCCTTGGGGACCGAGTGCGGTCAGGTACACGGCTGCCCGCAGCGCGAGGAGTCCCTGGTTAGTGCAGATGTTGCTTGAGGCTTTCTCTCGCCGGATGTGCTGTTCGCGGGTCTGGAGCGTGAGAACCCAGCATCGTTTGCCGTTCCGATCAGTGGTCTGCCCGACCAACCGGCCGGGAATCTTGCGAAGGTAAGCCGAATCGTTCCGACAGGCTAGGATGCCCAGATATGGTCCCCCATACCCCAGCGGCGTTCCAAGCCCTTGCCCTTCCGCAACCGCGATGTCGGCTCCGTAGTCCGCGGGTCGCTTGAGTAGTCCAACGGAAATGGGGTCGAAGCTGGCGATGAAGACCGCACCTCCTTTCCGTGTTGCCTCCCCAATTGCCCGCATCTCTTCGAGGTGGCCGAAGAAGTTAGGGGACTGGGCAATCACGCAAACGGTCTGGTCGTTGACTGCCTTTTTCACATCGTCCGGACTAAGGAATCCACCGGGTGTCGGGAGTGTCCGCACCCGGCAATGCAGATTAGCAACATAGGTGGCAACTGTCTGCCGGTACTCGGGATGAACGCTCTCGGCGATCAATACCTCGCCCGTTCGCCCTGTGATCCCGAGAGCCATCAACACGGCTTCGGCAACACTCGACCCGCCCTCGTAAAGAGAGGCATTCGCCACCTCCAGGCCAGTGAGTTCACACATGAGCGTCTGATACTCGAATATCGCCTGAAGCGTCCCCTGACTGGCCTCGGCCTGGTACGGGGTGTACGCGGTGTAGAATTCGCCCCGACCGGCAACCGCATCGACAACGCTTGGGATGAAGTGGTCGTAGGCTCCGCCACCAAGGAAGCAGACGGCATCGCTGGTCGCCTGGTTTCGGCTTGCGAGTAGCGAGATGTGCTGCTCAAGTTCCATCTCGCCAAGGGCGGGCGGGATGTTTAAAGGGCGATTAAGCCGAAGGGCCGGGGGAATGTGGGCGAACAAGTCTGCGATCGAAGCGACCCCGATCTTTGCGAGCATTGCCATCTGGTCATCGGGGGTGTTCAGGACGTACGACACGGAAATCCTCAGCGGGAAAAGTCAGGAATTTGTCGAGTCAGTATTTGGGGCCGGGGGCAAACTCCGAACCCAGGCTCGGAATTGCCGACTGATGGTTGCGTAGTCAACTCGAGTGGCCATCTCAAGGAAACGTGGAAGTTCAGGGAGTGGGAGAGTTGGGAGTGCCAGACTTTTAGCCGATTCTTGATACGACCCATCCGGTTGGAGCAGCAAAACAGTCAATCGCTCGCCGTTATAACGCCACACCTCCGGAACTTTGAACGCAGCATAGATCGGCAAACGATCCAACAGAGTCCGGCTCACCTCGGCCTCAACTGCCAGGCCCGGCGGTGGATCCTTCGTGATGTCAATTTCCCGCACCCCGGATACTTCGTTCCAGTTTTGGATGTAGTAACACTCGTCCGGCTCGAATCCATACTCCAAATCTTCCCGCTTGTGGGTCAATTGGCCACTTGGAACATACTCCCCACCGGTCTCCGTGATCCACGACTCGATTAGGAGAGCAACAATCTTTCTGAACCGCTCGTGTGTATGGGTGACAACCTCGATTTCCAGCTTTCCGTGGTCGTAAGCGAGACGGATGGCTCGACGGCCAACCGCATCCCGCCACTCGGCCAAGCGTTCAAAATCGGCGTACCAAACGCCCGTGAGCAAGAGCCGCTGTCCCGGCTGCACATAGTTCACGAGGCCAGCGAGTGTCGGGACCGCCGATGGTGAAGGCGAGGCAGCAGGTGGAACGGTTGCGGTGGTCATGTCATCACCTTTCCGGCTCGGTTAGTGCCCTTCGGATGCGAGTTGGGCATCGTACTGGCTGGTCGTCAGGAGGTGGTCGAGCGTTGCACCGGGGGCAAGTTTGAGCTTCACCAACCACCCGCGGCCGAATGGGTCATCGTTCACAAAAGTCAGATCGGCTTTTCGTTTCGTGGCCTTGTCATCAAGGAGCAATTCGTTCCGCTCGATGACCGTGCCCGCCACTGGCGCGTAAATGTCGGATGTGGATTTCACCGACTCGATAATCCCCAGCGGCTTCCCCGCCGTGAGGACTTTCCCAACCTCGGGCAATTCCAGAAAGGTTGGTTCGGTCAACTGCTCGACGGCAAACTTCGTGATCCCGACGGTGACAACATCACCATCGCGTTTGACCCATTCGTGGCTTGGGGCGTATCGCAGGTCGGGTGGGTTCATGACTTCTCCAATTCAAAGTTGGGATGCAGATCATTTATCCGCAGATTTCGCAGAAGACGCAGATTTTAAGACAGAATTTTGATCTGTCTTTTGTCTAAAATCTGCGTCTTCTGCGAAATCTGCGGATAAATACTGTCTCCTTGAAATCTGTGGATCATCATTGGTCACGGCTTCGTTGCGTTGGGCTATCCGTGGTCTATTTCTTCCGTGAATAGAACGGCAGCGGTACAACGCTTGCATTCAGAATCGAGCCACGGACATCGATTCGGAGCCTGGTGCCAGGGATTGCAAACTTGGCGTTGATGTACCCCATCGCCAGCGATTTGTCGAGCCACGGGCAGAAACTGCCACTGCTCACCGTCCCAACCGGAGCATTCACGGCGACGAAGATCGAACTCCCTTCGCGTGCTGCCCGATTTCCCTCAACTTCCAGGCCGACTCGAATCGGTCGTTCCCCAGCATGTTCTGCGGCCTTCTGGATCGCTTCCCGACCAATGAAGTTGCCCTTGTCGAGTTTCACGGCCCAGGCAAGACCGGCCTGGATGGGATTGATCGTCTCGTTTAACTCGTGTCCGTAGAGAGGCATGGCTGCTTCGAGCCGGAGCGTATCCCGGGCTCCGAGACCACATGGGATCGCACCCTTCGCGATGAGGTCTTCCCAGATGGTGAGGCCCATCGCGTTTGAAACGATCACCTCAAACCCATCTTCTCCTGTATATCCGGTTCGGCTCACCACGCACGGCTGATCCTTGTATCTGTTCGGGGTGGCGTAGTAGTACTTCAGCTTGGTCACATCGCCCGCAAATAGCCCGGTAATCAGCTCGATTGACTTTGGCCCCTGCACCGCAACCATCGTGGTGGCGAAAGTTCGGTCGTCAATCTCGACATTGAGCCCGGTCCGGTGTTGCTCCAACCAACCGAGGATTTTCTCCCTGTTGCTTGCATTCACCACAGCGGCAAACCCGTAAGGCCAGCGATACACGAGAATGTCATCGAGTATGCCGCCATCCTCCTTGCATACCAGTCCGTAGCGTACCTGCCCATCCTTCATGGTGGCGACGGAGTTGGTAAACACCCGTTCGAGCAGACTCAAAGCATCGGGTCCACTAAAGTTGATGCGGGCCATGTGCGAGATGTCGAACAACCCGGCCGCTGTGCGAACCGCTTTGTGTTCCGCGGCGATACCGGTGTACTGCACCGGCATCTCCCACCCGCCAAAAGGTACTATTCGGGCCTTGTGATCGACATGCCACTGATACAGGGGAGTATGGAAGTTCGACATGGACAAATCCGCCCGGAAACGGCGTGAGGGCGGCCCCGACGTGGAACCGCCCCCGCACGATTTATGGTAGTCAGTACGTTTGCGAATTCCAGCCGGAACCAATTACCCGAGAGCGAAGTATGAAACGGAAGCATTGACCTCGTCAATCCGGGCCGACCTGGAAGTTCAGGCAGAGATCGGTCGTTTTGAAGGGCGGCGGTCTCTTTGCGGAATGTAATGGCTCTTCGATCGCAGTTCCGGTTTTGGGAGTCGTCTTGCCCAGTTGGCGGCATGGGGAATGCGTCACTGATGTGTGCCTGATACACACCGGATGTCCCCAAGCCCGGAATTTGGGAGGATTGAACGATGATGACCACTGCTGCCCATTACGATTCCAGCGATATGCCTCGCCCAGCAGAGCCGGGATTGCCTTATTTTCTCGATGGATTCCGCTGCGATTCCGATGACCTCGACGACTGGTGGCTCGACCTCGGTACCGTCGATTTGTCCGGGGTGCCGGGCATGTAACCCTTTCACGACCGATCAGGAGTATTGTACTTCTTACCATCGCCCGGCACAGTTTGCCCCGTTCAGTGTTCAGTGTCAGTTAAGACATTCAGACACCGGATGCGAAGTATAAATGTCTTTGCTGAACACTGAACACTGAACGCTGCTTCACTGCTTGTTCCGGGTTTGACCGTAGTCGCCATCCCACTTCTGCGGAGAACCCGGGAGCATCACTCCCGGCATACAGAGGTTATGCAAGCGAGACAGCCGGATAAGTTCCCGAGGATATTCCGGCCATTTGCCTTCCTCTTTCACCAGGTTTCTCCGATCTGCTTCGGTCAGCAATTTGAACAACTCACCCTCAACGAACTTCCTGATTTCAGCTGTGAATTCGCTGGCCTTGACTGGCCCGAGTGGGGGCAGCGATTTGAGATCCCCCTTAAGCGACATCTCCCTGTGAATCTGCGGCAAGTCCTTGTGAACCTCGAGTGCAAACTCGGGCCATTTCCCAACGAGCGGAGTGAGTTTCGGCTTTAGCCGCCCCTGGGCATACTTCTGGTATGCCTGCGGCAGTTCCTGGAAGTCGGTATAACGGGATTTCGGATCGGCGGGTGGCAACAATAACTCATCGTATTCCCGCTTCTTCACGAGTTCGTAGAGCGTTCTGCCATAGATACGCCACGCCTCTCCACCCTGCGATTGGGCGAAGCTCAAGGCGTTGATGTATCGCTCCAGTTCGTTAGCAGCCAACCGATTCCCTTTCGCGTCGTCGAGTCGAAATGCGACCCTTGCAAATGCGAAGACCTCATTTCGCCCTTTCTCAGTGTCGAATGGCCAGGGCGTCTTGCTTCCATCGAGCGTTTCCGGATGTTTTCGTGAGAAAGCCCAATCCTTGCGTCGGTTACTATCCTCTGTCTTCCACTCCTCAATGAGCTGTCGTTTCAAGGAATCGTTCACTCCAATCAGTTTGTTCCTCTGATTGAGAGGCAACGACTCGAACCACTGCCGATCCCGGATGTCCCGAATTTGCTTAAGCCTGAGTACGGGAGTGGCTGCCGCGAGAACCCCTTTCCGATCGGCCTCGGACAAATGGTTAAGCCACGCGGCGTAGGCTTCCAGCACACGAAGCAACCGGTCACGGGTAGCCTGGGGCTGGGCATACAAGTGCATGTCGAATTCGCGAATTGCCTGCTGGCGTTCCACTGACAGCAGCTTGAACGCCTTTTCCAAGGTCGCGAACGCGCTGCCGCTTGGTATTTCCGGCTGCATCGATGGCACTTTCAATGCCGGGTCAAACGACACAGTCGGTTCGTCTCCGAAGAATTCAGGTTTAGCGAGTTCGTTGACGAACGCATAATCATCAACCGCAGCGTACAGCGGCAGATTCTGGATAAGCCGGTGGTCGGGGAGTGCTGGTTCTTCTGGCGTATCCCTGTTTGCAGTCGAGCGGGAACCCGATGGATGCGATCGCAAGGCAGTGCCGCCAAAATACCCAGCCATGCTAAACGCAACCACAGCGGCCAGAATGCCCAGAACCCACACCATTCGCCGCGATTGCCGGGGTTCATGCGGAAGCGGCAGCAATGCCTGGGGAAGTCCTGCCGTTGTCCGGCTGGTTCCAGCAGCAGCAACAGATTGCGAAAGTCGTGCAGGCTTTGGTTGAGATTGTGAGGCTGCGGGAGCGTCAAGCGACTGAGGTTGCAGCGATCCGGGTTGCAATGCCGGGAGTTTGTCCAGCGTGCGTGTGGCGAATGTGGCTGAGGGCTCGGGCTTCGGCAGATAATCGAGCAGATCGAATGTTTTTTTGAGTGCGGAGGCTCTGGCACGGGCTTGAGGATCAGTGGCTAATCGAGCTTCGACCCGGCGGGCAGCGACAGCTTCCAGTTCTCCATCCAAATACGCAACCAGCTCGACCTCGAATGGGTCGACTGGTGGTGCGGCTTCCTCATCGGGCAGTGGCTCAGGCATGGCTGAAATTCACTTGTGTGACCGGCAGGGCTCACATCATTTTTTTTCAACGGTCGGACAAATCGCCAACGAGATACTTCGTGGATAGAGCTGTGCACCTATTCGCTTTACTCATCTCCACTGCTCTCTGTGGGCGGCGGTGGTGGGTCACTATCCATGTAGATATAACCCTGAAGAACCTCCCGAAGCTTCGCGCGAGCCCGACTTAATAGAGATTTTACTGCCTTGCTGGTCAGACCCATTACATCGGCAATATCGGCGTAATTCATGTCCTCGAACTTGTTTAGCACGATTGCGACACGTTGTCGCTCGTTCAGTTCATCGAGCGCCTGGCGGACGATATCCGCAAGTTCCTGCTGTTGAAGGTTGTACGCGGGGGCATCGTTCCTGGCTGGGGTTGTGGCCTCAGTCGGGCGTGGGAGCGGGCCGCTGTCTCGCAATTCCAAGGGTAGAACGGGGCGACGCTGCCGATCGCGCAAGGCGTTCAGAGCGAGATTGTTGGCAATCGTGAACAGCCAGGTCGAGAACTTCGCCTTGGGAGTGTATTTCTTGCGGGTTCGGTACACACGCAGGAATGCTTCCTGGGCCAGATCTTCAGCCTCATCCGCATTGCCAATCAGATGGTGCATGACCGCAACGAGGCGGTGCTGGAATCGTTCGACCAGTTCGCCGAACGCAGCATCGTCATCGTCGCGTACCCGGAGCATCAGACGGATGTCCGGATCTCGCAAGGCCATCTGAGCGCTGGTGTTACCGATCGGCACGCTTCGGGCTCCCCATCCGGAAGACCCGGACAGATGAACGCAAAACCCAGGATACAGACTCCGAACCGCCAGGCAAAGCAAGTGAACCCGCTGTCGCGGTGTCACTGGCCTGGAGAACATGGCACTGGGCGATTGACAACTTGCTGTCTTTTGTGCAACGATCTGAAAAACTGAAGATCATGTGTTGAGTAACCTTATGT
Organism: Gemmata sp.; assembly: GCA_035947935.1. GTDB lineage: Bacteria > Planctomycetota > Planctomycetia > Gemmatales > Gemmataceae > Gemmata. The sequence continues at coordinate 16,766 of DASZJS010000898.1, forward strand.
CCTCTCGGTCTGCTCGTCCCCTCGATCTTCAAGACCCTGGGCATTTTTGTGTTGCCTGCCTCGAAATAGCCAGCAAACACTCGCTGGACTGCACAAAGATGCCAATGAGTGAATCGACCGTGTCGAATCGAGATAAACCACGCCATTCAAAGATTCAGGACGAGCTACCTGTAGCCGTTTCCTGCTCGACCTTTCGCCGCAATTGACCGCAGGCAGCATCAATTTCTGACCCCTTCCGTTTCCGAACTTTCACGCTCACGCCTGCGCGATGGAGAATGTCGATAAACCGCGTGAGATCCTCATCGACCGGGCGGCGATACGGCAATCCCTCCACATCGTTCCAAGGAATCAAATTGACGTGGGCTTTGCGCCCGGCAAGGAGCCGGGCCAGTTCCTTGGCGTGGTCGATACGGTCGTTGAGACCACCGAGAACAACGTATTCGTAAGTAACCTGTCGGCCCGTCTTCTCAAAAAAGTAGCACGCGGCATCCAATATTGCCGGAATACCGGTCTTATCGTTGGTGGGCACGATCCGAGTGCGAAGCGAATCGTTTGGTGCATGCAGGGATACGGCAAGGTGGTATTGCTTCCCGAGATCCGCGAGCCGACGTATCTTGGCCGGCAAGCCAACGGTGGAAATTGTGATGTGTCGGGCACCGATTCCCAGCCCATTCTTATCTCCAGCAACGACCAACGCGTCGAGCAAGTGATCCAGGTTTGCCAGCGGTTCTCCCATACCCATAACGACGATGTGGGATAGCCGTGGGATGGATGGAGAATCAGAATTGCGGGTGCGGTGCGATCTTGATTCCACCTCCAACTTTTCGTCTCCCTGCTTCCCTACTTGGTTCCGTAATCGTACCAGTTGTTCCAAAATCTCCCCAGTGGTGAGGTTACGAATGACACCATTAAGCCCGCTTGCGCAAAATACGCACCCCATCCCGCAGCCGACTTGCGTGCTGATGCAGGCGGTTGCGCGGCCTTCATCCTGGATCAAAACGCACTCGATCATCCGGTCATCGTTCAGTCGGAGAACGAGCTTGTGGGTCTGGTCCGTGGCGACGAGATGCCGCTCGACCCGCGTTGAGAACACTGCAAAGGTAGCTGCAAGTTCGGTTCGGAGATCCTTGGGGAGATCCGACATTTCCTCAAAGGTCGTTGCACCATTGGCGAGGATTTGGCGACGGATCTGCTGAATCCGCATGAGTGGTTGCTGACGCGCTGCCAGCCAGGCGCGCAGTTCTTCCCGCGGAACGTCGAGAATGCCGGGGAGAATGCCAAGTGGGCGCTTCGCATCTTGATCGAGCATGGGTAAAGCGGACATGAGGAGCATTCTAACGGATGCCGACCACGATGGGAAAGCGGCGGACAATTCTCTCATCGAGCCGCAATCTCTGATAGCAGCAGAACAAACCGTGGAATAAATGTCGTTGCGCAAGAACCGGATAGCGAGGCTCGCACCTCTCGCGTATCGTGCGAGGAGGTGATCCCATGCCGCCGTCAAAGATCGCAGGAAAAACTGAGCCTCCTGCACAGTTACCCCCGACAAACATCGTGACCCTGATCGGGTCGCTGTGTGAGTTCATCCAGTCGAACCCGGATGGTCCGCCTACGCTCGCGGTTCTCGGTCGGAGGGTGGGTTTGAGTCCGAGCCACCTCCAACGGGTCTTCAAGCGGGTGGTTGGGATCAGCCCACGGCAGTTCGCAGATGCCTGCCGTCTCAATCGACTGAAAACCGGACTGAAGGAGGGTGAAACCGTGACAACCGCGATGTTCGCAGCTGGCTATGGATCGAGCAGCCGACTCTACGAGAAGGCCGCGGGGCAACTTGGAATGACACCGGGCCAATATCGGAAGGGCGGCGTGCAGGCAACGATCCGATATACCACCGCCCGTTGTGCCTTTGGCCGAGTGATCCTTGCAGCGACCGATAAAGGCGTGTGTGCTATCAGCCTGGGCGATACCGATGCAGATCTGACCGCGTTCCTGGAAGCAGAATTTCCAGGAGCCATCCGGCAACGCGATGATGCTGGCCTTGCGGAATGGCTCGCGGAATTGCTTCACCGACTGACTGGTGACATGCCCCATCTGGAGTTGCCGCTCGACATTCGGGCAACTGCCTTCCAAAGACGGGTCTGGGAGGAACTGGAGAAAATCCCTCGCGGCGAAACCCGCACTTACCAGCAAGTCGCGGCAGCGATTGGTGAGCCTACGGCGGCCCGAGCGGTTGCTCGTGCTTGTGCGACCAACCCGGTGTCAGTGGTGATCCCGTGCCACCGCGTTATTGGGTCAGATGGTGGTCTCCGTGGCTACCGGTGGGGGTTGGCTCGCAAAAAGAAATTGTTGGCGAACGAGAAGAAGGATTGAAGTCCTCGTTCCTACGCTCTGCGTGGGAACGTGTTTTCGGACGCTCTGCGTCCCTGAGCCTTCAAAATCCAATCACCGCAGAGCGGTGGAAAACACGTTCCCACGCGGAGCGTAGGAACGAGGAAAAGGTACAAAAGATGAACGAGAGAGTTTGGACGCGATGAACAGCATCGACAGGATACAATCACAAGACCTTTAGCTGGTCAAAACTCATTATTGTTCTTCCCGGTTTCCTTTTGTGCATTTTGTGCTTTTTTGCGGCCAATCCTCTTTCATCCTTCTTGCGGCCATCTCTTTACCGCACGTACTTTCTAAAACTCTCGATTGTCTGTTTCGCGGCGGCGTCGGGATCGGGCAAGGGGAACACCTCGGCCGAAAGATAGCCCTGGTAGCCGATTTCCCGGAGAGCCCCAACAATGGGGGCGAAGTCGGTGTGTCCCAGACCGGCCGCTTTGCGGTTCGAGTCTGCGAAGTGGATGTGCCCGACATGCGGCCCCGCTGCCCGGAGGGCATCCGCGAGATTCGTTTCCTCGATATTCATGTGGTAGAGGTCGGCCAGCAATTTCACGTTTTGAGTACACAGACCTTTCAAGAATTGAACCCCTTCAGCCAGAGTGTTAATCAGGTTGGTTTCGTAGCGGTTCAAGGGCTCATAGAGCACCGTGACTCCGAAATCCGTCGCGCAGTCGTCGAGCTTGAAGAGTGCGTTGCCGAGATACCGCAGGGCGATGGGCTTGGTAACGCTGTCGGCTGCTCGCCCCTGCATCGACCCGATGATTGCGGGAGCCTCGAACTGCGCTGCTAGTTCCATGATGGACCGGATAAACGCGATGGCTTTCTCGCGGATCGCCTCATCGGGGCTTGTGAGTGTGAGTTTGTGCTTCACCCACCCAGCTCCAGTGCCCACGGCTGCGAGCGACAGCCCGTTGTCATCGAGCAATCCGCGAAGTGTGTCGGCATCAATCGCCTCTGGTCCCGGGGGGAAAACTTCGACGGCATCGAACCCGAGTTCCTTGGCCTTTCGGCAACCAGCCGCGAGGTCATCCCAAAACACGAACGGCCCGCCCTTGGCTTCGGAGACGAGCGAGATGGTGATGGCAGATTTCATGGTTGTGATTGTCGGGAAGGGGAGTTGGTTGTGGTTATTTTACAAGATGCCGATGAGCCACGCGACGGTCTCTCGCCGGAGGCAGGAGGTCGAGAGTGGCGTGTACGACTTCTCAGTTCATGGAAACTCCTTTTCCGCGAGCCGTTGGCGCGGTACGCTCCTTCCTACTCGCGATTTCCACATTCGGAGGAGAGACCTCAATGAAGTATCCACGTAGCCTGACCTGTTCGGCGATCTTCCTGCTTGCGTTCTCGGCCATCGCTGCGGACTGGCGGCAGTTCCGCGGTCCCGGCGGCCTCGGCACCAGCGACGAGAAGGATTTGCTGACAGAATGGTCGGACCAGAAGAACATCGTGTGGTCGGTCAAACTCCCTGGTGCCGGAACCTCCTGCCCAATTACCGTTGGCGATCGCATCTTCCTGACGTGCTACACCGGATATGCCCAGGAGGTGAAAGAACCCGGCAAGATGGAAGACCTGCGTCGACACCTGCTGTGCATCGATCGGAAGACCGGAAAGACACTCTGGGCGAAGGAGTATGAACCCGATTTGCCCGAACACAAGTATCAGGGCGAAGGCGCATATCACGGCTACAGTTCCAGCACACCGGCCAGCGATGGCGAACGACTCTACGTCTTCTTCGGCAAGTCCGGTGTCTTCTGTTACGATCTCGAAGGCACGCAACTCTGGAAGCAAAGCGTGGGCACGAAAATTCATGGTGCCTGGGGGTCGGCATCATCGCCGCTGCTTTACAAGGGGCTACTGATCGTCAACGCCAGCATCGAGAGCGGGTCGCTTGTCGCTCTCGACAAATTGACTGGCAAGGAAGTCTGGAAGACTCCGGGCATCAACTCCGCGTGGGACACACCCGTCCTGGTGCCGGTCGGCTCCAAGGATGTCGAGGTGGTGGTGAGTATGGAAAACCGTCTCCGGGCTTACGATCCCGATACGGGCAAGGAACTGTGGAACGCGGACGGAATCCACCGCTACATCTGCCCGAGTGTCGTCGCCCATGACGGCATCGTGTATGCCATTGGGGGCGGGCACACATCACTCGCAGTTAAGGCCGGTGGTCGTGGGGATGTAACCGCGACACACACTCTCTGGCGGGAAAAAACCGGCGCGAATGTTTCCTCGCCGATCTATCTCGATGGCAACCTTTACTGGACGAGCGACGGCGGTACGGTGAATTGCCAGGATGCGGCAACGGGCAAGTTCGTGTACAGCGAGCGGCTCACGCCGAACGCGGGCGGCATGTGGGCATCGCCAGTTTTGGCCGATGGCAAACTCTATTACGTTTCGCAGCGCAACGGAGCTTACGTGGTTGCTGCGAAACCAAAGTTCGAGTTGCTGGCGCACAACACCTTTCAGGAAGACAAGAGCCGCACCAACGCCTCCATTGCGGTGAGCAACGGCCAACTTCTTCTGCGCACCGATCAGGCCTTGTACTGCATCGGGAAGAAGTAAGGTACTTCAACATCAACACCACACGGCTTGCTTCGGTTAAGCAGTCGGGTCGGAACTGATGCTGTGTGTTTCATTGTTTCCCTGTTATGTGTCGGTTAGACGAACAGGTTTTGGCCAATATGCTCACCGAGCTTCCGGTAGCTCTCCCACTGTGGTTCATCGAATAGCTGATTGAGCGTGGACTCGTTAGGAAAGTCCGGATGGTCCGCGGCGTAGTTCCGCACATCCACCGGCTCGTCCCCGGTGAGTGTTGCTTTGATAAACAGGAGCCAGGTGTGAGTTCGCCCGATCCAGGCATCTCGGCCCGGGTTAACCGTTCCTTGCGGATACTGAACAAGCAGTAGGGTTGCGTGTGACAGCGAGGGTTGGCCGGGAGGTGTGAGCAGGTCGGCGAGTGTGCCGAGGTAGGGTACCACCTCTTCGGGAACGCCCGTTGGCAGCGCCACCTCAGTGATTTCAGCTCCCAGATCCACCCGTGCAAGCCGTACAAGACGGGCGAGGTCCGGGTCATGGTGGTCCGTATCTTCGCCGGCATCACACAGGATCACGAATGGCACCCGTCGGCGAAGTAACTCGTACGCACCTGTGTTCTCGAAGTTTCCACCGTCGGACAGATTCCAGTACCGTTCCCACGGCCCGGCGAAGCGCCCCGTCAGTTCAGAGAGGAGGAGCGACTGCGCCTGAAACACAGACGAGAACAGCTCCAGAAAGCGCCTCCAGGGTCCGCGCCGGACGGGTACGTTCGCCCGCTCGCCTGCGTTCAGACCGGAGTTCCACCAATAGCCGAGCCGTAGGTTTGTGAGGGTAAAGAGCAGCGCGTGAGCCAGTCCAGTCTGTCGACCCATCCCAGACCCCAACGCTGCTCCGGAGATAGCGACCCACTCGCGCAGGGAAAGGCCCTCGACCGCTACAGGGCCATTTCCCTTGGCGAGGAATGGGTGTGGCATCTCCTCACGCAGGTCAGCGAGAGGTGTGAGTTGCGGTTCTCTTCCACTTGCGATCCAGAGTGAGTGCCACATCGTGGCGATACTCACCCCGCCCGGACCAACGGCCATGATCTCGGCCTGCCGGTCACGCTGTCCACGCTGCGAGGCCACATCAACCGTCTCGTTCACCGAACAGTTAATGATGTGAAGCGGGCCGCCCGCTGCATGAGGTGCATAGTCAGCTAGCAAGACATCATCCCCTGGCACGACACGGGTTATGTTCCGTCCCTCCGGGTGCGTTCGGCGGGCGGGATTGACCGCACCAAGAAATGCCCGGGCCAGACGATCGGCGTAGATGCCGAGCGGACTCGACCGATTGATGAACGACATACACTCGTGCGTGCCGAGAAGCACGCTCACAACTAGCGATACAAGGGCGAATGCCACCCCCCGGCTATATGCCTCCCCATTTTGGTAAGAGGCGTGGCTGACGAACGCCAGCGCTACGAGAGGTGGCACCACACCAATGACCACGATCAGTGCTGCGACCAGGTACGGCCGTGAGAACGCCAGTACGGACGTACTCTTCGGTGATTCACCGACCAGGAGCCGGATTGCAATTCTTAAGCCGCTGGCCAGTCCGAACATGCTCGCGCCCACCGATATGAACCACCCAGCCACATGCGGAACGGTCAATCCGCCCTTGAGCATTCGCCACGCCAGCCAGGAACCCAGCCCATCGATCACAGCCAGTGCTACCAACCCGATCATCGCGCCAAGCCAGAACGTAAGCCACTGTGTCAGGTGGTTGCGAGCCAGAGCCAAACGCGACGGGTTGAATGGGTTCTTGTGTTCTTCCTCGTGCCGCACGACAGCCCATACGATCAACGCCCAAACCACTGCAAATGTGAACACCACGAGCCCAAGTGGGCTCAGCGAGGCCAACAACACCGCTCCGGCCAGAATCGCAGCGATCGCCAGAACCGGGGCCATAAATGCCTCGGGGAGATCCTGTGAAACGAACCAGTAGGCAAGCATCAGCGGTACCACGGCCAGCCACATGAGCAGTTCCGCCGCGATCGCCAACGGCCCGGCCCGGGTCAGAAGTGAACCAGTCAGAGGTGTCAAAGCTTCGAGAGTTTCTTTGATGACACTGGGGAAAGCACCACCCGAAATGGAGTAGTATGCGACCGCGTTGAAGAGTCCGAAAACAGCGAGCATGAAGAACGCAAGCACAAAGTACACCGAGAGCAAATTCCGCCAGAATCCAGCAATATTTGTGGCCATCTCACCGTGGCCGCTCGGGGAGAGGTAGTTCGATTGCTGACGCAGCCAACTGATTGGCTCTGACCGGGAGTTGGCCAGATCCCGCGCAACCCGGTCCTGTCCGGCCCCATCAGCCGTGTCCGGCACAGCTCCCGTCAGCCCATCTCGCTTGGCACACTGATCGAAGAATCGCCCGAGAAACGCGCCGATATAACCGCCCCCGGACACAGTGGAGAGGAAATCCACGCGCGGGAGCCAGCCCGAACGAGAGAGAGCCTGGATCAGCCCCAGACAAAAGGTCGCGCTTCGGATTCCCCCTCCTGACAAAGACAGTCCCAGAGTGTCCGGCGGTAATGCGTCAGAAGTCTCGCACTCCGTCTTGCTGCCATCGCCGCCGGATGAAGGAAGGGACGGTACTCCATCGGGTGGAGTACCTGGAGGCCCGAGTTGGAGGAGCCACGGGTTCGAGGTCGGATCCGAACTCATCGCGGAGCCTCCGACGGTAGGTTGTTCGGCTTGGATGTTGATCGGAATGCGGCTGCTCGTCGTTGCTGGATCAGTGCGGCTTCGACAGTTTCCAACTCCTTCGGATACACACGCCGAGCCTCATATCCCGCACGAGAACGCATTACCGGGTCGCGGATCAGCGCCTCGCGACACTCGGCAGGTAAGTTTTCGCTGGGTAACGGATGGTCTTCGGTGAGTGCATCCGCGGCTTTCTCGGCAACCATGTACAAGTTGGTCACGATGAACATGCCGGGGATGTGCGGAAAGACGCAAGCATCAGCCACCCGCAGGCCCTGGACACCACGAACGCGGAATCGGCTATCGAGTACCGCGTCAGAGTCGGCATCGCTCCCGATGCGGCAGGTGCCGCAGGCGTGGTGCCCCCAGGCAATGCTCCGTACCCACTTGTTCAAATCCCCCGAGAATGGTGGTTCGTGGAGACCGGGGCAACCGTAGCTCTCGACGGTGCCTTTCTGCTTGCCCTGTTCGAGAAAGCCTTCAATGTATGCCACGCCATCGGTCAGAGCTTTCGCATCCCGGTCGCGTTCACCCTGGGGGAAGGAACGGAAATTGATGTCCGGGCGACGGAATGGGCTGTTCGAGCGGAGCCGGACCTCGCCACCGTGTTGCCGTGTCCGAGCTTTGAGGATCAGCCAGGTGACAATCCTCTTGGGTGCCGCGGCTGCCTTTGCATTCTGAGCCGCTTGCTCCTCAGGCGGCAGCACTTTGGCGGCCTCCTGTATTGATATCTGCCGCACGAATGAGGCTGGCTTCGAGTAACCAATGTGGTACCCAGGGAAGTAGCCAGCCAGCGCGAAGATAAACAGGTCCGGAACCGAGTCTTCCTGACTGGATCGCTTGAGGACGCCGATCAGACCACCATTGGTCGCGTAAACGCCGCGTTTTGCGGCCGAGTGGTGGGAGGGATCTCGCCATTGCTTCAACAGTGGGTCATTTTCCGCGACCTTCCCATGTGAAGTCGTCCCAAGACCAGCGAGAGTTGTAAATTCGCCGGCCACTGTTGCAACGACCGGCACTTCGTAGCGATCCTGGAGGTTCTTTCCAACACCGGCCACCTCAACGCGGTGCTTGATACCAAGTTTCTCAAGGTGTGCCTTCTCTCCGATGCCCGAGAGCATCAGAAGTTGAGGGGTGTTGAACGCTCCGCCACACAGGATCACTTCCCGCCTGCAGTACAGCCGAACCTGCTTACTCTCCCACCCGCTGATAACCTTTGCGGCTGGGTCAGCTTCGTACACATGCTCCTGCTGGAGACACCGGACGCCGATCGCACGAAGTGTCGTCGGAACACCACCAACTACTGCCTCTGAAGCATCGTCCTTAAGCTCGATTCCGGTCACACACACACCGGTTAACAGGTGCAAACGCAAGCCATCTTTCGGGTGTGAAAGGACACCGAGGAGCCTCGAACGCGGATCGGAGCGTGTACCATCGGGTGAAATTGCACACGGGATACGGACGAGCCCCTCACCACCCATTCGCATCCTGCGCCAGTGGTTCGGATCGAGGTTCGGGAACGAGCGATCCGTGAGCCAGCCCCACCGAAACAGATCGCGGAGAGTCTCGACGCCCGCTCGGACCGCACCAAAGGCGGCATTCGCAACCACCTTGAAAAGCCACCAATCCCGGAACACCAGGCCCAGATCGGCCACGGTGGTGTTCAGCCATCCGCGCGTGCCATGCCGTGCATCCTCCCAGCCGGTTGGCACGCCGATGAAGCTGAGAAGGTATCGAAGGCGCGATGGTTTGTTGTAGTGGCAGTGTTCGAGTCGCTCGAAATAGGACCGCATGCGCTCCCCGCGCCAGCTTTCGTCACCGGTTGCCTCGGCAACCTGATCCCAGTCTTCCGATGGACCCGAGAGCGTGATCATCGCGTTGTGAATCGTGCAACCGCCGACGCCTTGTGCGCGCGGGTAGAAGATGCCGCGTTCATCCTCCGGATGGATTGCCTGCGTATCGGGAGGTGGCGTGTATTGTTTGGGATCGAGGCTGCCAGCCGGGTCGGTGTCGAAGTGTTTCACGAAGAACCGCAGCGAGTGCCGCGGATCTTCTGTGACTTCTGGGTGAAGGAGCGGCACGTCGGTGTTCTCGACAACCGAGGTCGAGGGCTTGGCTGGCTGTTTTTGCCCCATCTCCGTGACGAGGACCGTGTATCCGCGCTCGGCAAGCCGCGCTGCGAGAGGCGCACCACCAGCCCCCGCGCCCACGATGATAAAGTCGAGCGGCGTTCGGTCTGGATCGGTCCACTCCGGCCTGATCTCGGGCATGGGGTGTCGTTCCTATCGTAAAAGCTAACCTCTGAGACGCTAGCCGCCATGGTCAGAACGTCTTGAGAAGAGCAATCAGCTCACGCTTCTCTTCATCCGTCAGATACCGGATGAACTGGTAGTCATGTCCACCATCCGTAACGAAGTCCGGACATTTGCTCGCACCCAGCAAGGCGGGTGCCACCTGCTCCTCGAACGCTGTCTTGCGGATGGCCTTATCACCGGCCTTGGCGTCGCGGTACTTCAGGATGAACTCTTCGAGCGCGTTCAGGGCCGCGATTTTCTTCTCCTTGGACGCGTTCGGGTCGACGTTCGCGAGAATGTTGAGCGGCACGCCTTCGGGGATTGGACCGAGCTTGATCCCTTCGCCTCGTCCAGAAAGGAATCGGCCGAGACCGAGTGCCGCAATCAGCGCCAGCACGAGACATACTGCCCCGGCGAATTGCTCGATTCGACGACGGATTCTTCCCGGAGGGATGCGGTGCAGAGTAAACAGCAGTGCGAGCGACCCGAACAGCACGATCGGAAGGGCGATCGCCAGTAGGCGCAAGCCCCAAATCGAGTTCTGCGTTCCCAGGTCCAGTACCATCACGAGCGGCCAGAAGCGGTAGATCACGAACACTGTGCCGACAGCCGCCAGTCCGGCACTGCCCACTCCCAGCACCCACCAGATCGGGGCAAGAATCCACCAGAGCCACGCGAAATACCGCTCTCGGAGAGCGATGAGCCGCTCACTTAGCAGGAGCAAGGTGCCAAGTGTCAAGAAGGCGAGTGCGGGTAGCCAGGGAAGGATGCTCATCGAGTACGGTGATAGACCAAGTACCCCACCGATGAGATACGGGACGTGAGGCCCATCAAACTGGAGCCAGCTCTCTTCTGTTGTCCGCCAGATCCAACCGCCATCCAATTCTCGCTGTGCTGAAGATTTTTCGGCGGACGGCGATTGATCAGTCGATTTCCCTTCATACCAGGCATCGTAGACCGTTCGTGCGGGCTTTTCTCCATCCCAGTACACTTGCGTGCTGGGCATCTGTCGCTTCGCGGGCCACAACAGCCGCACGATCGCGTCATCGAATGCCGCCAGCCGCCCCGCGGTTGATGGGTCGTTATTGAAAAGACCGAGGGAGTTTTTGTGCAGGAACGGAGCAGTCGCCCAGATACTAATGAGGGTGGGCACACGGTAATAACCCGGCCCTCCACCCGGCGGCGAATAGGTCTTCTCAGATCCCGAGAACGGGTCGCGGTAGCTGATTGGGCCGACCGGGGCCAGTTCCTTGTACGTCTGTGATGCGAAGTCCTGCCACACGTTTCCGTGAATGGCGTTGGTCGCCGCTGCCCGCCCGGAGTTTGTGCGAATAATCGGGACCGGGATGCGCTCGTCGATGGACAGGTAGTTGTAGGTTGTCATCACCTTTTCCTTCCCGTCCTGGCCTTTGACTGGCTTCCCATCATCGTCTCGAACCTGGGCCGTGTACTCCCAGAACTCGCGGTGTTTGACAGCCTCCTCTGCCCACTGCTGGTAAGCCGGGGGCAACTTGCCATCACCGCGCGTGAGGCGGGCACGGTCGTCCTCGGTCAATCGGAGACTTCGCCGGGGTGCAAGTGCGGCTTCCAGTAGCCGTGCCTGTTCCACATTGGGTTTTGATTCCCAATCGGGTGGCAAGGGACCGAGCGCGGGGATACGGTCCAGCTTTGGATCGCTCGCCAGCTTCTGCTCCAGGTAAATCAGATCGCCTGGCTGGACGCTGGAGTGGCATGCAATGCAGCCCTTTGCGAATACCATGCGCCCTTGAGTGTAATCTTTCTCACCACCGACTATGGGAAGGGGCTTTTCGGACGCTTGCTGCTTGGCCTCATCCTTCTTGGGACCATCTTTTTTGGAATCATCCTTTTTCGCGGGTTCTGGATCGGCTTTGGGTGCGGAGTACCACGGTAACCCGGTTCCTCGCAGGTTCTGGTTCAGAAGTTTGTCGAAAGCTTGAAGTTCCTCGGATTTCGTGGGACGAACGACATCCTTCAGACGCATCGGGTCTGTTGAAGCTGTGAAGAACGCAGCCATTGGGTTAATGCGGAGCAGAGTGGCGTGCCAATAAAGAGAGTTCTCCGCCACATCGCGGAGCCTGAAGGGATCTTGTTTGCGGAATCCAATAAGCGGGTTCTGCACACGAATCCACTGCTGATGGTGTGTGCCGATATTCAGGTAGACCCGCGACAGGGCGATGTGGATGCCAACGCTGTCAGAGCCATCCAGCAGAACCCGCGGAACATAGCTCGGATTCTCGGTTTTCGGATCAACGTAGGTTCTGAGGTATGCAAGGGTGTCGGTCCCGGTCGTCTCCTTCGGGATGTTTTGAGCGCGGTTGAGCCGTCCGGGGAGGCCGAAGAACGAGTTGATCGTGTTTGGGTTGTTGTTATTGTCCGATGGGTAGCCAGAGGTATCAACCGAGCCCGGAAGTTGGGAATCGAAGACATGGTACAGGTAGTTATCCGGTTTGAGGATATTGCCGAATACCCCCCGGATACGCATGTACTGATTCCCTATGTTGTTCGACAGGTTCGCCCAGGATGGGTTCTCCACGTCTGAGGGCGGGTTGAGGGGGTGCGGTGCAATGTGGCAGAAGCCGCAGCTCATTCCCACCCGGAACGGCCGGATCGTGTCAGGTCTCCGGGCGTACTTGCGCCCCTCCTCGGAGTCCGAATAGTAGAGGGTGAGGTTTGCTCGCCATCGCGTTTCGGCCTCCTTGGTGAAATCGGGATTCGGGAACAGACGCAGCCCGACAACACCGGAGGGCGCACCGTAGACCGGGTAAGACTGCTCAGAGCCGGGCTTCTCGGGATTGAAGCTGCTTGCCGGGTGCCACTTGTCCCCTCGGTCCTTGCGGTACTCGA
>DASZJS010000899.1:0-3310 GCA_035947935.1 Gemmata sp.
CCGCTAGCACAATCAATAGACCATATACCGGCGACCAAGTCTTGAGTTCACCAGCGAGAAATGCTCGCCAACGGTTCAATGCGAACAGGTTCAAATCTCGTTCGCGCGCGAATGACTGAATTTGCCGATCCGTCTTGTTCCTGATCTCGATCACGGCACGGATGTACTCAGCGACAACGGCAGGCTCCCGCAGTTTCTTGAGCTGCGATTTGTACCTTTTCTCGATCTCGGCTTGATAACCTGCATCCTGTTTTTCGACTTCCCGCTCGAAGGCAATCAGTTCCGGGGTCCGCTTGATTTCCTCGATTAGCGGTAGATCCTTCGGTTCAACAGTGCTGGCGAAGATGCCGTAGAGGGAATAATAATCGGCCGTTGGGATTGGGTCGAACTTGTGGTCGTGGCAACGGGCACAAGTTACCGTGAGGCCCATCAAACTCCGCATGACGACATCGATCCGATCGTCGATGATGTCCTGGGTGTTGTTCAGGAATCGCCGGCCGAGTGTGAGGAATCCAAGCGCAGCGAGTGATCGCTTGTCTTCGCTCTGTGCGGGGAGGAGTCGATCTGCGGCCAATTGTTCCAGGATGAACCGATCGTAAGGCTTATCTTCGTTCAGTGAGCGGATGACGTAGTCGCGGTAGGTGTAGGCAAAGGGGTAGCTCCGATCTTCGTTGAAGACGTACCCTTTGGTGTCGGCGTATCGAGCCAGATCGAGCCAGTATCGACCCCAGCGTTCCCCATAAGCAGGTGAAGCAAGTAGCTTGTCGATCAGTTTCTCCCACGCCTGCGGGTTGGTATCTTTCTCGAATGCCTCGACCTCCGCAGCAGTGGGAGGCAACCCAGTAAGATCGAAGTACGCCCGCCGAATCAGAGGGCGGCGATCCGCTCGTGGGGCGGGTGACAGTCCCTTGTCACTCAATATCTTCACCACAAATGCATCTATTGGGTTGTTGATCGTGATTTGTCGATTGGCGACTTCTGGTACCGCAGGTGCCTTGATGGGCTGGAATGCCCAATGTTTGCGTGAATCGGAGAGCGTTGTTGCCAGCTCGTTGGGAACCACCGCACCGGACTTGACCCATTCGGTGAATGTCGCCACCGCATCCGCTGGGAGTGGCGTTTTGGGTGGCATCGGGAACTCGCCTTCCCGCTTCACTGCTTGTATCAACTTGCTCTTCGTGGGTTCTCCCGCAACCACTACAGGAACACCATCGATTCCGGTCTTGAGTCCCGCTACTGAATCGAGACGCAGCCCTCCGCTCTGCTTCTTCTGCCCGTGGCAAGAGTAACAGTTATCGGCCAGTAGCGGGCGCACCTTCTTCTCGAAGAACTCGATCTGTTCTGGTGTCGGTTTTGGATCAGGATCGGCAGCGATTGCATGTGCATACGCTGCGCATGTAATAAGCAGAGCAAATGACCAGCGGGTCATCAAACACCCTTCATTCATGTTCGTTGCTGTTGAGCAGGCCAATCAGGGGGCGATGGCGTGTAGGGGAAGGCTAATTTACTATAGCCCCTACAGTCGGAGCGGTCGATTCGGAAATTGCAGGTACATGAGGACGCAGAATACCCCAAGAAGCGTGTTTCTCATTGAATGCCGGGTGAAAATCGGCTAACTATGCCATGAGACCTTCTTTTTCCCAACTCACCGGTTTTATCGACTTCACCGGGAGACAAGATGATCCGGTTGGATGCCGACCGCCCTGCTACGTTCTGCGATGGGCTCACGCGCCGGGATTTTCTGCATGCTGGGGCCATCGCCCCACTTGGCCTCACGCTTGCGGGATTGAATCGAGCCAAGGCTCGGTCAGGCAAGGACGATGATGTCAACTGCATCATGCTGTTTCTGGTCGGTGGTCCAAGCCAGATCGACACCTTCGACCCAAAGCCCAGGGCTCCCGCCGAGGTGCGCGGGCCGTTTTCACCGACGCAGACGAACGTGACGGGAATGCAGATCAGCGAGATCTTTCCCAAGCTCGCGAAGCATGGCGACAAATATTCGCTGATCCGATCGGTCTACCACACTGCCACAGCCGTTCACGATACCGGTCATCAGATGATGCAGACCGGCCGGTTGTTTACGGGTGGGGTCGAGCATCCTCACATCGGTTGCACGCTGGGATATCTCAAGGGTGGCCGCGGCGAACTCCCCGCTCACGTCCTGCTACCGCGACCCATTGGCCGCACGGGTGGCAATCTCCCGCACGGCCATACGGCAGGTTACCTCGGCAAACCATACGATCCGTTCATCTTGAATGCCGATCCGAATGTCCCCGGCTTCAAAGTGCCCGATCTGCTTCCGCCCGACTACATCTCGGGTATCCGGGCGGAACGACGACAGAAACTCCGCGATGCTGTCGATGGTGCCACAGGCGCATTCGAGGCCAACGGAGCCGCCAAACAACTCGATGACAACTTCAACCTGGCTTATCGCCTCATGTCATCGGCCAAGGCACGCGATGCTTTCGCACTGGAGAAAGAATCGGATAAGGTGCGCGATCGTTATGGTCGAACACGATTCGGACAGTCCTGTCTGATGGCTCGCCGGCTGATCGAGGCCGGAGTGCGATTTGTGACCGTGAATATGTTCGAAACAGTCTTCGATGAGGTGACCTGGGATATCCACGGCTCGCGCCCCTTCACTGACGTTCAGCAGATGGCAAAGGAAGTGGCTCCGAATTTCGACAATGCGTTCTCGACACTCCTCGAAGACCTGGGGGAACGTGGGTTACTCTCGAAGACGATGGTGGTGGCGCTGGGCGAATTCGGTCGGACTCCCAAGATCAATCCAGCCGGTGGACGGGACCATCACCCTGGAGTCTGGTCGATCCTGATCGGCGGCGGACCAATCAAAGGTGGAATGGTAGTCGGTGAATCCGATGAACTCGGTTACGCACCCAAGACCCGACCAGTAACCCCGGGCGAGGTTGCCGCGACACTATACAAGGGGCTTGGGCTTGACCCGCACAAGGAGTTACCTGGCCCGCAGAACCGCCCGATCCCGATGGTTGATTACGCCCTCAAGCCGATCAACGAGTTATTCTGAGATAATCCCTGGTCGAAGGCGGCAAGTCCGATGGCCTGGGGGCTTTTGCCACGCACAATCCAACTGGAACATCTGAGATGCGGGTTCCACTTCTTGCTGTGATTTTGTTCTTGACCGCACTCCCAGCTAATGCGGGCGAACTTCGTATCTACCCTCCCGAAGTCACCGTTTCGGGACCGAATCGCGTGCAGCAACTACTCGTTGTCGAGGAAGAGAATGGTCGTGTTGTGAAGGATCATACTTCAACGGCCAAGTTCACAACAC
>DASZJS010000900.1:0-4918 GCA_035947935.1 Gemmata sp.
AAACGAGCTGCCTTTACCTGGGTCAGCGAGCGCGATGGATGGCGACACCTTTACCTTGTGTCGCGGGATGGGGTCATCGTTCGTCGGATCACAAGCGGCAATTTCGATGTAATCAAAGTGTTGCGCATCGACGAGAAAGGGAACCGCGTCTACTTCCTGGCGTCACCGGAGAACCCGACCCAGCAATATCTCTACCGAACCTCTCTGAGTGGAAGTGAGTCACCCGAACGCCTCACTCCGATCGACCAAGTGGGCTGGCACGACTACCAGTTCTCGCCGGATGGCGGGTGGGCCGTTCACACTCACTCGGCGTTCGGTTCGCCGCCGCGTGTGGAACTCGTCGCGTTCCCCGATCACAAGGTTGTCCGTACCCTGGCGGCCAACGACAAACTGCGAGAAGTGGTAGGGAAACTCGCCCGCACACCTGTCGAATTCTTCCGGGCCGACATTGGCAGCGGGGTCAAGCTCGATGGATGGCTGATGAAGCCGGCAAACTTCGACCCGGCGAAGAAGTACCCGCTCGTGTTCCACGTTTACGGCGAACCTGCCGGCCAGTCGGTCACCGACCACTGGGGAGGGAGCCAGTACCTGTGGCACCTGATGCTCACGCAGCAGGGCTACGCGGTGGCATGTGTGGACAACCGGGGAACGCCATGCCCGCGTGGCCGGGACTGGCGGAGGACGGTGTATCGGAAGATCGGAACACTTGCCTCGGAAGATCAAGCCGCGGCCGCACACGAGTTGCTCAAGCGGCCCTACCTCGACCCGATGCGAGTGGGAGTCTGGGGCTGGAGTGGGGGCGGCTCGATGACGCTGAATCTTCTGTTCCGTTACCCCGATCTGTACCGGACCGGCATGGCGGTGGCCCCGGTTCCGGACATGCGACTGTACGACACGATCTACCAGGAGCGGTACATGGGTCTGCCGCAGGACAACGCCGCGGACTATAAGCAAGGGTCACCGATCGCGCATGCAGCAGGGTTGAAGGGGAACCTGCTGATGGTTCATGGAACGGGGGATGACAACGTCCATTACCAGGGAACAGAGAAACTTGCGGACAAGTTGATCGAGCTGAACAAGCCGTTTACGCTGATGTCATACTCGAACAGAACCCATTCAATCAACGAGGGGAAAAACACGACACGGCACCTCTACGGACTTCTTACCAGGTACCTCAACGACAACCTCCCGGCGGTCAACAAGCCTTGAGGAGAATCGAGTGAAGCAGTCCCGATACACCCGGAAGTCAGAATCAGATGAGACGCGCTGCTTTTCTCATGAGGACACTTCAGATCTGGAAACTGAGCAACCTAGTAGGTATTCCTGATGGCGACCAAGTGAGGAGAGGACAATACCTGCTTGTATCTGCTACCGCACCCGCCTATCATTCAGTCAATCCTCATTCAGTAGAAGATGTAAGGGACAGTGCCGCAATCAGTAGGCATAATGAGGATGAGTTCAAGATTCTCCGTCATTTCTCCTCAAGCGGCAGATCGCCCGCCCTGAACCCGGTCAGCCGAGAACGCCCGTGACCGAACCATCAACACTCACCCAACCCGATTCTGATTCTCGGAATCAGCCCGAAACGCGGTCGGTTAATGCCGAGAAACCGAATAATCCAATCTCTTCTAATGAGGGATCGATCCTCGCCTCGCTTGAGGCGAGTTGTCGCTATCGGATACTGGGAGAGTTGGGACGGGGCGGGATGGGAGTGGTGTACCGGGCGACCGACAACTTCCTGAGCCGGGAAATCGCCATCAAGGTTCTCCGCGACACCGGAAGTGTATACGGAATCATAAACCGGTTCGTCGATGAAGCGGTTGTGACAAGCCAGCTCCAACACCCGGGAATCCCTGCCATTTACGATCTTGGCTTCGTCGATGGTCATCCATTCCTTGCGATGAAGCTCATCAAAGGCGTAACTCTGGCGAACAAACTCAAAAGCATCCCGACTCCCTCCGACCGTGGAGAGTTGATTGCTGTTTTTGAACTGGTTTGTCAGGCTGTTGCCTACGCTCACGAACGCCACATCATTCACCGTGATTTGAAACCCTCAAACATCATGATTGGGGATTTTGGTGAAGTCCTGGTCATGGATTGGGGACTGGCCAAAAAACTGGTTCCGAACTCGGTTCCCTCTCTCACTCCAATCCCGACTGACCTGGAAGCGCCAACCGAGATTCGGACGACACGGGGGATTGATGGGGATGGAACCTCGCCGGGGAGTGTTCTCGGAACCCCGGCATTCACGTCTCCGGAACAGGCTGGGGGAGAAATCGAAAAGATGGATGAGCGGGTCGATGTCTTCGGTCTCGGCGCTGTCCTGTGTACCATCCTCACCGGCGAGCCACCCTACATCGCGGATACGGGAGAAGCGGTTCGGGTGATGGCAATACGCGGAGACCTGGACGCAGCGTTCGACCGAATCGATCAGTGTGGGGCGGATCCGGAACTGGTGGCTCTGTGTCGAGAGTGTCTGGCACGCGATCCCAAGCACCGGCCCCGCGATGCAAAGGCCGTGGCCGATGCCGTAGCAACCTACAGAACGGGAGTTGAGATTCGTCTCATGGCTGCGGAGCAGGCCGTTGTTGTGGCTGCTGCACAGGCAACTGAACAACGAAAGCGGAGACGAGTTCAACTTGCTCTGGCAGCGAGTCTGGTATTACTCGTTGCTGGGGTGTCGGGTGCCGTTTGGTGGAATCAGAAGCAATATGCTGCCCGCCTTGCAGAGGCGGAAACCAAGGCCAATGTGGCCCTGAATAAAGCTGAAATGCTCGCTGGGCAAGCTTCGGCAATGGAAATCGAGACCGGAACCGAGGCCGGAGTAGGACTCCGGAAACAAGCGCTGACTGCCGCGGAGCAAGCTGAGGGTATCGCCGCGGCGACTCAAGATCCAGACCTGATCTCGCGGATCGAAGTCCGAGTCGAAGTTGTCCGGATGGGATTGATACAGGCCAAGCGGGATCATCTTCTCCTGACTGCGCTTGAAAAGGCGCATGGGATGTCCGCCGATATCCAACGAGAGAACAAGAGGGACATTCAAGCGGCGTACACGTATCAGAAGGCGTTTGAAGACGCCGGTCTACCGACGGCGGGAGATCCACAGGCTCTCGCGGATGCCATAAAGGCAGAACGACCGGCGATTCGAGCGGCAATTCTGACCTCCCTCGACCACTGGGCTTGGTGCCTCGGATCGGACCCAAACGCGGCTCGCCTCCGGAAAGCGGCCGATCTGGCCGATGGGGATTCGTTCCGACGAGAGGTGCGCTTGGCAATCGGAACCAAAGATAGTGCTGCACTACGCGGACTCGCCAAACGACAGGAAAGCGGCAACCTTCCCCCGGTAACGGCGACCTTGCTCGCAAGGGCGCTGGCCGATTGCAATGAACACCAAATCGCCGCTCAGGTGCTTCTTGTTACACGAGATCGGAACCCAGGAGATTATTGGCTTTTGATCGAACTTGCTCACGCACTCTGGGAACTTCCACCTGAAGCCAAGCCGGGACGAGATGAGGCCATCGCCTGCTATCGAGCCGCTCTGGCAGCACGCCCGCTCAATGCAAAGACATACGCCCGATTGGGTTATTGCTTCGATCAACAGGACAAATGGGAATTGGCAGAGTTATATTACCGACGAGCAACCGAACTGGATCCGAAACTGGCTGAAGCATGGGATGACCTGGGACTCATCCAGTTTCGCCGGAACGATCTCATGGGAGCAGAGAAATCCTACAACACTGCAATCGACAGCGATCCTGACTACGCGCGGGCCTACACCAACCTCGGCTTTCTGTTGTTGCAAAAAAAACAATTCGCCAGGGCCGAGGAGGTGTTACAAAACGGGATTGCACGCGATGCCAGCTATCACTTCGCGTACCTCAATCTCGGTAAGGCCCGAGAAGAACGAGGAAACATTCTCGGAGCCATCGCGGCTTACCAACAGGCTGTCGATTATGGCCAACATGACCCACTTGCTCACAGCAATCGCGGCGAATCGAGGCGATGGCTCGCCGACTGGACTGGCGCGGAAGAAAGCTTCCGGACGGCCCTCAAAATCAAGCCAGGACACGCTCTGGCCTTCAAGAACCTCGGCTGGCTGCTCTTCTTGCGCGGCGATCTGACCGAGGCCGAGACGTGCTTCCAGGAAGTACTCAAGAGCGATCAAAAAGATGCTGAATCACTCGGTAAGCTCGGCTGGATTTTGGAGCGAAAGGGAAATCTCGATGCGGCACAAAAACACTACATTAAGGCAGCCGAGCTCGAACCTGATGGTGACAATGCACATTCATTTCAGGCAAAACGACTGAGTAGCCGTCCCACAAATCGCGATATGCTCAAGCAAATCCTTGAAGATACATTCACGGAACATCCCAAATGGTCGCCGCGACAACGCCGAACAGTTCACTCGGCTGCGGCAATATCAGCTGTCTGGTACTGCCGCCCCGATGCGCCTGGTATTGCTCCGTCCGAACGGCCAAAGTTCCGGCAATTCGCCCATGACTTGTTTGTCGGCCTGCTGGATGAACTATCCAATTCTCTTGCGACATCGCCGGAGACGACTGCTGAGGAAATGATTTCCTCGACCTCGGATTGGTTGGGCGATGTGGAACTGGCCCGAGTCCGCAATCCCTTCTCGCTCATTTCTCTGCCGACCGCCGATGCTGAGAAATGGATCGCAGTGTGGGCCAGAGTCCACGCCATCCGCGAAAAGTGTTTGAAACCGCAAAGACAGTAATCGTCTCCAACAATCCACAAACGCGAAAGATCGCGATATTCGATCGTGTAAACTTTATCTTTTATTCTCAAGGTACAACCAATGAGACGCCCCCTGACGCTTCTGGTTCTGGCTGTATTGTTCGTCTGTATCGTCGGCTGCGGAGGTTGCAGCGGCTGCGGTTGTGGTGGTAACAGCGGCACC
>DASZJS010000901.1:0-4749 GCA_035947935.1 Gemmata sp.
AACCCGAAATGGCCGGTTATGCCGCTCACTCTCGAACAGTACGTCGAGCGAATCGGCTCGCGGACCGACCTCCCGTGGCCAGCAGCCCCGCGGATCGACCCGCCGAAGGCGAAGCCCGCGCTCCATCCACTGCCGGTCAAGGCCGTGTTCTGGACCGTCTACGGCACACTCGTGGCCATCCCGCAGGGCGAGTTGCAGTTCGAACATCCGCAGGACTTCGTGACGGACGCCGCACTCGACAAGCTGATCAAGGAGTTCAAGATGTGGAACTCCATGAGCCGCAAGCCAGGTACCCCTTCGGCTTACATGAAAGAGTTGTATCGCAAGGCTCTGACAACCCTCCAGATGGCCGGAAGTGGCGGAGAAAAATATCCCGAAGTTCAGGTTGAGCGCGTGTGGGATGATATCGTAAAAAAGCTGTTCCAGAAGGACTACCAGTTCGACATGCTCACCTATGGGTCGATGAATGAATATGTGAAGAAGATCGCTTACTTCTACCACGCCAGCATCCAGGGCGTTGGCGCGTATCCCGGGGCTGTGGATGCTCTTCGCCTGGTTGCAGATCGTGGTGTTTTCCAGGGGATTCTGGCCGATGGGCAGTGCTTTACCTCCGGCCAACTCCAGCGTTGCCTCAAGCAGCAGGATTCGAGTTTTGAGATGGATGTAGCGATTCCTTCAACTTTGCGGATTATCTCTGCCGAGAAAAAGGCCAAGAAACCGTCTGAGACTCTTTTCAAAGCCGCGGCTCAAGCCGGGGCAGGAAAAGGTATCGATCCTGGTGAGATCCTTCATGTAGGATCAAATCTCGCTCGCGATATTGCCCCAGCAAAGAAACACGGCTTCCGCACTGCTCTCTTTGCTGGCGACAAGAACAGTTTGACTGCCACACCAGAACAATTGAAAGATGCGGCGTTTCGTCCTGATGTACTCCTCACCGAACTGCCGCAGATTCTTGAAGTCATCGGCTGAGGAGTAGCCGGTATGCTTATGGAAACCGCTCTCGACTTATCCGCGTTCGATTACGCAAACCCCTTGATCGGAATCGAACAGATCCGAAGCATCAACCCGCAGCGTTTCGAGTTCGAGATGCTGACGGGCATCGTTCACATTGACCCGGAGAAACACCAAATTGTTGGGTTCAAGGATATGTCTGCGAATGACTTCTGGGTTCGTGGGCACATGCCTGGTTTCCCGCTATTCCCGGGCGTGTTGATGTGCGAGGCGGCTGCCCAGTTGTGCGGGTATTACTACATCACAGAAAAGGTTGGGAACCCTGGTAATTTGTTAGGTCTGGGTGGAATCGATGAAGCACGGTTCGTGCGAACTGTTCGTCCCGGTGAGCGATTGGTTATTGTGGGTACGGGTGTGAAAATTCACCGACGGATGACCAAGTTCCGCGCGGTCGGATTCGTGGATGGTGAGAAGGTCTTTGAAGCACTCGTGACCGGAGTGCCGCTCGGCAAACTTGAGGAGTTAAGTGGTGCGTAAACCCCGGCGGCTCACGCCCGAGGAACTGACTCCTTTCCAGTGGCAGATGCCCCGCTCCAAGAACCGTGAGACGCGGAAAAAGAGTCTGCAATCAGAAGACCGTCCGTCATCAGAGAGCATTCCGGATTCCTGTTTCCTACTGCCGGAACCCGAGGAGAGCACCGAACTCGTTCCTGATCCATTGAATTGGATTACTCTATTTGAAAACGCGAATCCGGTTGAGATTGAAGTGGGAATGGGGAAAGGGCTGTTCCTGCTCACTTCCGCGATAGCACGACCTGAAACGAACTTCTTCGGCATCGAGATCGTCCGCAAATATCAACTATACGCCACAACTCGCTTCGCGCTCCGAAAGCTGCCGAACGTCAAGACGGTGTGTGCGGATGCCCGCTGGGTACTCCGACGGTTCGTTCAGCCTGGGAGCGTTGCTGCGGTTCACGTATACTTTCCGGACCCATGGTGGAAGGCGCGGCACAAAAAGCGCCGAGTGTTCACACCCGGATTCGCTGTCGATGTGGCTCGTGTGATTGTGGTTGGTGGAAGATTTTACATTGCCAGCGATGTCGAGGAATACTTTGGCGTGATGACCGAGATCGTTCGGGCCATGCCCGCGTTCCGTGAAGTGCGATCCGAAACCAGCACGGCTTCGCTTGAGCAAGCAGGATATCAAACGAATTTCGAGCGGAAGGCTCGTCTGAAGGGAACCCCTATCTGGCGGGCTGAATTTGAAAGAACAACAGAGCCGATCGCGGAACCTGTCGATGCCGCGAATGAGAGTTAGGCCTCAATGAAATTGACTGCCATACAAGCCGACTTGCTCAGACATCTCCGGTCGGCGGTTGAGGCAAAGCCGAATCGTCGGGTTGTCTATTGCTCCGAATGTCTGGGTTGGCTGCCATATGTCTTCTATCACTGGGTTGAGGTGGATGGCCAAGACATCTCAAAGACGTTTCCTTTGGACTGGCACAGAGCAGATCTAGAAGCCCTGGAGAGAGTAGGGTTGTTGGCAAAAATTGATGAGTGGCAAAATCCACAGGACGAATACGACACGAAGATCACCTATGAAGTGCCTCCTCCAGCTTAATCGATAATGCTCTAAGCGATTGGTGACGATTGCTTTCGGTGCCAGACCACCAGGCGAGTCCCTGTCGTTGACCCCATCAATTTGGCCAAAAAACCCTTCCTTCCTCTGCCACAAATGCGTTCTAAGATGTGGCATGAGCTTTCGCCACGTACTTACAGTTGCCACCCTCCTTCTTGTTGCCTGCGTTTTCGTAGGGCAACTCCGTCAGTTGCTTGCAGATCCGACAATCTGGCCACCCGATGATTTCGTTGAGTACTGGGCCGCTGCCAAGCTCGCCCTCACTGGCGAAAATCCTTACGACCCTGGCCTCCTGCTCCCCTTGCAACAACTTACTGGCCGGCAGACCGAAGAAGCGGTGATGATGTGGAATCCGCCCTGGTCGCTGGCGCTGGTTCTGCCGCTTGGACTGCTGCCAGCTCGAGAGGCACAGCTCTTGTGGCTTGCCGTAAACTTCCTGGCAATTTGCTTCTGCGGCGATCGACTTTGGCTATTGTTCGGCGGCTCGCGCGAGCGGCGATGGGTGGGTGGGTTGGTGGTACTCGCTTCGTTGCCGACTGCGTTTGCTCTGCAATCGGGGCAAATCGGGCCGCTGTTGCTTCTTGGGGCGGTGCTATTCCTGGAATGCCTGCGGCGAGGATGGGAATTCTGGGCGGGGGCAGCCACCGTGTTGCTCGCGGTCAAGCCTCATCTTGCCTATCTTGTTTGGGTAGCAATACTTTTTGATGCTGTGGTCCGCGGTCACTGGCGCGTTCTGGTCGGTGGAGCAGTTGCAGGTTTAATCTGCACTCTTGTCGCTCTTGCCTGCAATCATCAGGTCTTGCAGCAATACGCAGACGCTCTGGGTAACCGACCGCCGGCACAATGGGTATCTCCGACAATTGGTACAGTCCTTCGGTTGGCAGTTGGAGCAGAGTTATTCCGACTCCAGTTCATCCCCGTGGTGCTTGGTTTGCTCTGGTTCGCATGGTATTGCAGGCGGTTCACCTCCGCTTTCTCTTCAGATGGCCGAGTTTGGGACTGGTGTGAACAGCTCCCGCTCCTGTTGCTCGTCTCATTTGTGACGGCCCCGTATGGTGCGTGGCCGTTCGATATGGTGCTGCTGCTGCCGACTGCGATGTGGCTCATCATCCGCACCACTCCACCCACGCGCAAGTTCATCATCGCCGGGCTGGCCGCGGTGAACCTCGGTTGTCTTGTACTGAATCTGCTCCATATCACATCGTTCTGGTTCCTATGGGTTTCGCCAGCCGTTCTTGGGCTTTACCTGCTTGCCCGGATGGGACGATCAAGTATCAGAAGCACACCCACCGGTTCCATTCCTTCTACGGACCGTGCGCTGGTGACGGCATGAGTCTTCCGCGGTGGATTGGGCCTGGGGCTATCGCATTCCTGGCGATCTGGCTGGTGCTGCTCGCCGGTGGGCGGAGCGGAATGCTCCGCGATCCGGGCACATTCTGGCATACCAGAACTGGCGAACTCATCTTGAAGGATGGCTTCATCCGGACCGATCCCTACACGTTTACCTTTGGCGGAACGTGGTGGGTGCCATACCAGTGGCTCGGTGAAGTGGGTATGGCTCTCACTCACAGACTTGGCGGGTTTGATGCCCAGTTACTAGGAGCGGTGACCCTCCTGGCCACGGTCTTTGCTTGGCTGACTGTGCGATTGCTCCGCACTGGCTTGCATCCAGTTCTTGTTGGGTCGATTGTCGCTCTTGGGCTGGCTGCGGCGGGTTCGCATTTCCACGTTCGACCGCACCTGTTCACTCTTGCTTCGCTCGCGGTCACTGCCGCACTGCTCGCGGATTGCGATCGAGGTCGAATTCCGTTGACCCGGTTGTTATTGCTGATTCCTCTGTTTGTAGTGTGGACGAATGTTCACGGAGGATTACTTGGTGGTCTCGCAACACTCCTGATTGCCTTCGCGGGATGGACGGTGTTTTGGCAAATCGGACTACCATCGCCAGTGGATTCGTGGCGGAAGCTTTGGCTACTCGGGTTGGTCGCCCTCGGTTGCGGGTTGAGCGTGTTGGTGAACCCCTATGGGACCGACATGGTGAAGACTTGGCGCATCATTATGGATGAGCCATTGCTGAAGCAGATCATAGTTGAACACCGACCGCTCGACCCGACTCAAGCGTATGCGTGGCCGATCTTCGGGCTCGCGGCTGTATACCT
>DASZJS010000902.1:0-4645 GCA_035947935.1 Gemmata sp.
AGAGTTGAGATTCAGGAATGTGATGCCTTTGAATTGAGTGACTTCTTTCAAACCAGCATCCGTCATCTTGGTGCCGGCAAGCCCCAGGGTCTTGAGTCCTTTGATTTGTGCGAGTTCCTTCAAACCCGCATAGGTCACCTTGGTACGGTTGAGGAAGAGTCCTGTGAGTTCGGTGAGTGGAGCGAGGTTCTTCAAACCCACATCCGTCACGTTCGTGTTTGTGAGATCCAGATGAGTGAGTGTTTTGAAATGCGTGAGTTCCTTCAAACCCATATCCGTCACACTGGTACTATCGAGAGATAGGACGGTGAGACTTTTAAGTTGTGCGAGTTCCATCAAACCTGCATCCGTCACCTTGGTAGACTCGAGGTTCAGGTAGATGAGCTTATTGAGTGGTGCGAGTTTCTTCAAACCCGCATCCGTCACCTCAGTACCGGCGAGGTGAAGCGTGGAGAGCGATTGTAGTGGTGCGAGTTTCTTCAAATCCTCGTCCGCCACCTTGGTACCGGAGAGATGCACCCTCAACACCGGTTTGTCCGGTTTCTTCTCGTCCCGCTCGACCTTACCACCGATTTTCTCGATTGCTGCAACCGCCCGATCCTCAGCATCATCCGCCTTGGTCAGATCAACCCCGCACAATCCGACCACCAGCACAATTCCCCAGCTTTGGTATCTCATCGATGGATCCCCGAAGGTCGATAAGCACGATCCCGCAACGAGTGTACCGCGCTCGAGGTGTGAAGGGAACCGACCGAACCCGCTGCCCGAAAGCATCGAACTGGCAATGCTGCCAGACGAAAACGGCAACGCCCGGGATCGAGCCGGGGCGAGCGGGAAGTGTGTCGGCTACGAGTCGGTTGGTGCGTCTAAGGGGAGAACCGCCAAACGGAGCGTCAAGGCGAACTTGGCCGCGATTCAATCTTCCCTTGCAGATGATCCGCCAGGGCTTGTCGCGCTGGAGCATAGCTCGAGTCGAGCTGGAGCGCGCTTTGGAGCCAGCGGACGCCTTCCTCACGCTGGCCGGCACGCAAGAGAAGTTGGCCCATCGCGCAGTGCAAGGCCGGGTCGGTGGGTCGCTGGGCGATCTCTTTGGTGACAATCTCATTGAAGCGCTCCGCGTCTTGTTCCATTTGCTTAAGCTGTCGCCGCATCTCCCGCGCCTCGTCTTCCTGGCCGGTTTGGTCGAGGCAGAGGACCAGACTGTAGCAGGCGCGGTGATCCATCGGGTTACGACGTATCGCCTGGCGCAGCCACGTTTCCGCCTCCGTCAATTGTCCGCTCTTGAAAGCGAGCTGGCCGCGCAAGGACAAAGCCGCCGCGAGGCCCGGGTGCCGAGCGAGCACATCGTCCACAAGCTGCATTGCCTCGGCGGTTTCGCCCAGGCCGTCGCGGCATTCAGCCAGGCCCACTTGCACGCGCGCGTTGTCGGGCTGAGATTGCCGCAGTCGCTCGAAATGCTCGGCGGCATTCGCGAAGTCCCTACTGGTCAGCAGAGCGACCGCCAACCCCAGACGGGCTTCTTCATGGTCCGCATCCAATTCGACGGCGCGGCGATAGCTGTCCGCCGCGGCAGACAGGGCATGGACGTAATCGAGGTGGAAGAGTCCTTCGAGGTAAAACATCTGCGGATTGTCAGGCTGCAATTGCTGCCAGCGGTCGAGGCAGCGCCGAGCCAGACCGAGCCGATACCGTCGTAAATAGCCGCGAGTCAACGCTTCCAAGAGCAAGGGCACGTCGTAGCGACCCTCTTCCACGTACTGCCAACACTGATCGACTACCTGATCCTGGTTGCATTCGGCGTCCAACAAGAGCTGCTCGAAGACGAAGTCGTCATCGCGCCCCTGATCCTGCAGATAGATTGAGAGTAAACGTTCGCTGTCGCCATAGACTCCGGCTCGCCGCGCGGCCCTGGCGGCCAACAATAACACCTCGGGATCGCGGGGCCAGAATTCGCGGCAGATGCGCAGATGGCGGATGGCCTGAGGGGTGTGGTAGCGCTGTACCTCCGTGCGGGCGGCACGCAAATGATGCCAAGCCCGCAAATGAGGTCTGGCCCAGGCGAGTGCGGCGACGACCAAGCCGAGGACCAGGGCGGCGGCCACCGGGCGACGGCGGTGGAGCAACCCCCAAGTCAGGACCGCGAGCGTCCACGAACGGACCTTCCTCCACTTGCTGACTTTCGCGGTCCCGACTTCGGCGGGCGGAGAGTCGGGCATGACGCGGTACCTCGATTCTCAGATTAAGAACCGGGGGAGCCAGAGGGCGGGCTGGGGGTGGCCGATAAACCGATGTCATAGGTCTGCGGACCCGGCTTCACCGTGTATTTCAAATCGGAACTGCTCGAGTCCGTATAGCGGGACGGTATGCTCACCCAATGACCTTTCATGGGTTGCTCTTTCGTGGGTTGCTCATCCACGCCGGATTGCTTCGGATGGGGGAGTTCTTTTGGGGCCGGCGGACCCTTCGATGGGGCACCCCTCCGGGGCTGTAACATCGAGTTGTTCACAGTGATTATCACCTCGCCAACGGGAGCCTTGATCTGGTAATTACCGTTCTCGTCGATGTTTCCGGAAGCGGCGAATCCCCCATTGACGGCGACGAAGCTCACTTGACCTCCTGGCACGGGCTTGCCCTCGATCAGCACTTTGCCCGAAACTTCCGCGTGGTCCACCGACTGTGGATTTTTGCTGCAGCCCCCTATCAACGTCAGCAACCCAAGCAACGAAAAGCAACCGGCCAGGCGGATGGCCGGCTTAACGATAAAATGATCCATGAAGACGCTCCCTAAAGAGACAGCGATTCGAGATGATTTCACAAACTGCCCGGAGCGGCATCGACAGGTTTTTCGTCCGTCGCCGCCGTTCCGGCAAGGTCGTGAAGGATTTTGCTAGTACGTTTTCGGTACTACTCTGGGTGGCCGGGGCTCAGTTACGCAAGGGAAGAGGCTCCGCAGCCATTCTAAGCCCCGGTTAAGGTCTGCATAAGAACCGGGGCTTCGCTTAGTTGAATAGCCCCATTTTGTGCCAGACTCAGCCCCGGCCACCCAGAAATGGCTTCTCGTACTCGATAGATAAAAATCCTTCACGACGCTGCCGCTCCGGGCTGGATTTCCACAACCTCCGCGTCACCAATCCGAGCCGAGAATATCACCGGAATTGGGCGTGCAGGCAGCGAACCAAGTGGTCCCGCTGACTGACGGCGACACTGTATGGACGCTGCCGTCGCCCATGGCGACGTTGATCCCACCTGTGTGCGGCGACGTTGCCCGACAGCCGCAAACGCTGAAGTTTCCCCCCCAGGAAGTTGGCCCATAATTCGCATTGCAATACTGAGGCGTCGGTGCAAATAGAGGTGTGTATGCTTTTCCATAAAAGTTCAGAGGTCCACAATCGCCGTTGGAGGACGTGGGCGTCTGGAAGCTGTTATAATCCCACCACCACAGATTGGTTGCTCCGTTGGGGAAGTTATAAGTACCCCCCGCGTACGTCTCGGTAAAGAAAACGGTCTGGGACGTGCCATCCGAGATGCTGGCGGGGAAATTGGAATAGCCAACCCAGTCGGCCTGGAAAATCATGCCGTTAAAAACGTAGCTGCCTATCCCGCCCCAGGCTTGTGCATTGTAGGTCGGATCGGAAGGACAGTAGTAGATCTTGGGCGTCTGATTCGGCGCTCCGCCTTGCGATTGCGGGCCGGCTCCCAGCTCCGGGTCGAAACCGGTCCCACCCGAGTTTTGGCACCAGTTAAGCAAGTTTTGCTGCTCGATAAAGGGCAAAAGATAGAACAACGTGCCGCCATATGAGTTGTTGCCGCCCCTTGCATCGCCCATATAGCTCGGAAACCCACCCATGGCGGGAGGCAATTTTCCGCTATAGGTGCCGGCGAGGTTCTGCATCCCCAGCCCTATCTGTTTGAGGTTGTTGCCACAGGACATGCGGGCCGCGGCTTCGCGCACCTTCTGGACCGCAGGCAACAGCAAGCCGATGAGAATGGCGATGATGGCGATGACGACGAGCAACTCGATCAACGTGAAGCCAATCGATTTGCGTCCCCGGCAATGTACTCGCGAACACCTAGTCGTCGACATGAAAGATAGCATAAATCCCTCTCATTCAGGAGGAACGAAGAAAAGAAAAAACACCAAGTGAAATCTAAAATCATACTTCGCGGGGTTGAGGCCAAGACGCTTGCGGATGGGACAGGGTTTGCAATGCAGCAGGCCTCAGGTGGTCATCGCGTTCTGCGCGATGGCTGCCTGAAGACCAGCGTCATTGCTCTGCAAAACGTCTCAATTCTGACCGAGCGAAGTATAGGCAGCTTCCCGTTCTCGCTTACTGACTTTTCAACTGGAGAGGTGCTCCTAACCGGTCTGGGCGTACACTACGACGAGATTGGGTGATTATAGCTCCCAACACTCCCATATACCCCCATAGGTACGATATAGCAAGAATTTTTTAACCGAAAAAGTCTGCTGCCGCGCTACCAGAGGTTCATTCCGACCGAGGCTAAGCCCTCCGAATCGGCCCCACGACATACCGCGGACGCTCGTTGATGACGTTCGCATCGCTTTGTCCAGCGCTGCGAGTCGCACCCCGAGGCACGGCCGGACTTGTCGATGCTACCGGTCGCAGCCTTCTTTAGGGTATCG
>DASZJS010000903.1:0-7429 GCA_035947935.1 Gemmata sp.
ATGTTGCCAACACCCATGAACCCGAGGGCACTGAGCATCAGAATGCCGATCCCCGCTCCGAAGTATCCACCATACACCGCAATCAAAAACTGGAAGGCAATCACAAGCGCCTGCATGATCCAGCCAGGTTCGTGGTGTTCGGGTTGCTTCCCTTCAACAGCCGCTCGCCGCTTCAGCCATTTTGAGAGGGGAGCTTGCACAACAAACAGCACCGCGGCAGTCAGGATCAACCACGGGACGAGTTTGGCAAACGCACTCGGAGCCTGACCAACCAGCCAAGCCCCGAGGAAACCTCCAGCCAGACTCGGAGCGAACATCCGGACCACAAACCGCAGACACTCCCGCAGTTCCTTGCGATATCCGACGGCACCTGCAAAGGAACCCGGAAGCAAGGCCACGGTACTCGTGCCGTTGGCCATCGTCGCGGCAACCTCTGAGCCGAGTGGCGCAAACGCGGTCATCAGAGCAGGGAACGTCAACAACGTGCCACCGCCCGCGATGGAATTCATCGCACCGGCGAAGAACGCAGATAGGCAAAGGGCGATATAGGTCCAAATGGGATCAGGCATCCGGACATGATACGACCCGATGGAGAATCAGGGGCGTTCTTCGGCCCGAAGCCGGGCGTTGAATTCGGAAAGCAGAGCGGGCAGTTCATCCAGGTTGTCGATCGCTGCATGTGCCCCTGCCGCCGCGTACCGACGGTACACCGTCTCGCGACGCATCACCTTCTCGGTTTCAGCCAGAGCAGCAAACTCATCGGCCATCAAACCCATCTCGTTGCTCGAATCGATCACTCCAACGCTCCAGCACCCCGCATTTCGTCCGTCCGCAATGTCCACTGCCGTATCGCCCACTTTCACAACGGCCGATGGCGGGTACACGTTCAGCGCTTCCATGCACCGGAAGATCATCCAGGGTGCCGGTCGGCCCGCTGGCACATCGTCCGCACAGATCGAAAAATCCGGGGTGTAGCCTTGCTTTCGGGCGGCTTCCAGGACAGCAGCAGCAGCAGCGTGAAAGTAACCGGTCGTGCCGGCGATCTTGAGCCCCCGCGCCCGCAGTTCGGCAACGCATTCCCGAACGCCCGGAATGAGTTGCCCATAACGCTCAACTGCTTCCAGTTGGCGTGGGGTCACATCGCGATAGAGTTCCTCGACATCGGTTTCGTCCCAGTTTCGTCCCAGTGCCATCTGCCACTTCGCCCCAACACTCTCCGTTCCGAGCATGGCCCGGATGTGGTCCTTCTTGTGCAATCCCATCGGCTCCCGCGCTTCCACCAGCGAGACGTTGATCCCCTTCTTCGCGAACGAGGCCACAAACGCCCCGGCGGGTGCCTGACACCCAAAATCGATCGTGGTCCCAGCCCAGTCGAACACGACGAGCTTGATTTCTGGAATCGGCACGCCGAAACTCCAACAGAGGAGCAGAAGTTTTCGTAGTGCGGGTCGAGCCGTGCTGCGCACGGCTCGATCCACACTACAAGACGGAGGAGCGAATGCACTGTTCCAGATATTTGCGGAAGTGGGCGAAGGGTGGAGTGATTAGCCCAATCACCTTGGCACCATCATCGTACTCGCGAACCTTGATGGCCAAGGAGAAGTGTGGTTGCGCTTCAAATTCACGAACTTCACTTGGTGTCATGGGTCCACCCTGGAGTTCGAGACTCTGAATCGAAGCAGGCGAGAGGTTATCGTAGTAACCGGGTCTGGTTGTCGTGAGGTATCGCTTGGCCGCGACATGAAGGCGAATGGGTTCGGTGATCGCCAATCCGAAGCCGCGCGATAAAAACCGCACACCCAGTTCCTCGTGCCGATCATCAATACCCTTATCGGCACAGTCCTCACTGTATCCGTGGAGAAGGTGCCCGATGTCGTGCAACATCGCCGCGGCGATCGTTTCCGGAGCCAGTCTATCGCGCTCGGCAAATGTCGCAGCCTGGAGGGCGTGTTCGAGTTGCGTCACGGCTTCGCCGCGATACTCCAAGGCACCACGTTCCGCAAACAATCTGTCGATTCGATCCAGGATTTCTGCTGGAGTCATCTATTGCCTCGTGTGAGCAGCCGCTTCGGGTTCAATCGCATCCCACCACTCCCGCGCGAACCCGAACGCCAGCGTCATCCCCGCACCGCCAGGCGCAGTCGCGATCAAACACCCCGGTTGCGGCTCGGCGTACACGAACGATTGGCCCGGATGTTTGGCGTAAACGCCATGCCAGCGTGTCGAGATGGTCCAGTCCGGAAGACGAACGATTTTCCGGAGATATGCCAGAATCAGGTCATCAATCTCGGTTTTGTCGAAAAGGCTGATATCGCCATCGTATTCGTGCGAATCGCCGATCACGACTTCGCCGCGGTCGTTCTGGGAAGCCATGACGTGAATGCCATACTTCACATATTCGGGCATCGTTGCGGCCACTCGGGCCTTGATGGCCGCCAGCGACTCACACACCTCGAACGATCTGTAGTGGCACAGCGTCAGACCGCCCGCCAGGTGAGGACCGATTCGCCAGCCAGCAGATTGCGGCCGGGTTTTCATCATCTGGAGTTTGCACCGACGGATACTGGATGCGGCAAACACTTCTGGGAAGAGCGTCTCGAAATCGACTCCTGAACAGACGAACACATTCTCAGCTTCCCACACCTCACCGCCCGCAAGATGGATACGCGGCATTTCGACACCAACCACGGCCACGCCCAGCCGCAATTTCACGCCATAAGTCTCGGCCAGGAAGTGCGGAATGCGAGCAATTGCCGCAGGTGGGTTCACCGCCAGTTCGGTTGGGCTGTAGAGCGAGCCTTGAAGCCCATCGGGGTTCACAGAAGGAAAGCGCCGGATCGTTTCCGCAGCCGAGAGGTAAGTGCAGGCAATGCCGCTCGCCGGGCCGCTTTCGGCAAACTCGCGTAGCAGAGTGTTCTCATCGTCCTCATGGGCAACGTGGAGCGATCCGCACTCCTCGACCCATGCATGCGCCCGATTGCGAAGTTCGAGCCAGCGCTCGCGGCTCCTCATCGCGCGTGTGTAATCGTTTCCCGGAATCTGGCCGATGGGCCAGATCATGCCGAAGTTCCGAACGGAAGCACCCTGCGGAATCGAGGTGCGATCGAACACGACGACCGACCGGCCGCGCCGGGCCGCCTCCCAGGCGAAGGCCAGCCCAACGATCCCACCACCAACCACAGCTACATCCGCACGTTGTGCAACCGCCGACACGCGAACTCCTTCATTTCGCTTTCACCGCAGATTTCAAGAAGGCAGAAGACAGTATTTATCCGCAGATTTCGCAGATTTCGCAGATTAAAAGACAAAAATCAGATTGGTCTTTTGTTTAATAATCTGTGAAATCTGTGAAATCTGCGGATAAATGATCTGTGGTTTTCCAAGGTGAATAATTCATTGCTTTGCGGCACCCTTCACCCGCATTGCAATGGAATAGAACCCCGTGCCCGCAGTGATGAACAGCGTCTTCATGTCCTTACCGCCAAAGCACACGTTCGTTGTCCCTTCGGGCACATTGATCTGGAGTATCTTCTTCCCCGTCTTGTCGTACACCGTCACGGCCCTGTTGAGCGTGAAATAGACGTTCCCTTCCTCGTCAATCGTCATCCCGTCCGAGCCCATTGCGCAAAACTCCTTGCGATTTTTCAAGGAGCCATCCGCCTGAATGTCGTACACATACGTTTTCCCACCCCCAATGTCCGCAACGTAGAGCGTCTTGCCATCTGGTGTCCCGATGATCCCATTCGGTTGCACGTACTGTTCATCGACGCGGGTGAGCTTTCCTTCCGGAGAGAGGTAATACACGGCCTCCCTGTCCTGTTCCTTGGGACCGCGCTTCCAGTAGGGTCGCTTGTAGTAGGGATCTGTGAAGTAGGCTCCTCCATCCGGCCGTACCCACACATCGTTGGGACCGTTCAGCAGTTTTCCGCCATAATCCTTCACCACCACCTTCTTCTCTTTCGTCTTCACATCGATCTGCCAGAGTTCGTTCTTTTCATCCGCGCACGCCCAGAGAATTCCATCCTTGTCGAAGCACAATCCGTTCGATCGGCCGCACGGTTCCATGAACGTGGACAGCTTGCCATCCAAACTCCATTTCATGATCCGGTCGTTCGGTTGATCGGTGAAGTATACATTCCCTTCCGCATCCGGTGCTGGCCCCTCGGTGAACTTGAATCCACCGGCCAGTTTCTCAAGTTTCGCCCCTGGAGCCACAGGACTGTTCCCTTCCCCAACGGCATTCGTTGAGATCAGGAATTTCTCCACCCGCATCCACTCCTCGCATCGCTTCGGCCATGTCGCGTGTGGTTTATCTCCCGTGCGCATCCCGAATCCATGCCCACCCTCCGAGTAAACATGCAGTTCCGCCGAGACACCCGCTTGCTTCAACGCAGACATCATTTTAAGGCTGCCATCGAGCGGTCCCGAATCGTTGTAAGCAAGTGCAAAGAAGCACGGCGGCGTCTCCTTCGAGATGCGGATCTCGGGACTGAGTTGCTCTTTCTTCGTCCGATCCACCACACCGCCCGGATAAATCAGTACGGCAAAGTCGGGCCGGCAACTGGCCTTGTCCAGATCATCCACAGTTGAATAGGCATGCTTGTCGAAGTTCGTTGCTGCCCACGCGGTGAGGTGCCCACCCGCCGAGAATCCGAGCATCCCGATCCGGTTTGGGTCAATGCCCCACTCTTTTGCTTTGGCGCGAGTTGTGCCGATTGCCCTCTGAGCGTCCTGAAGGGCTCCGATTGGCGGTGCATCCTTGGGCTGATCGACTCGACGCGGCACCCGGTACTTGAGCAATACCCCCGTCACACCGATTGATTGGAGCCATTCGCCAACCTGCGTTCCCTCATGCTCCCAGGCCAGCACGTTGTATCCACCACCAGGAGCAATCACAATCGCTGTGCCAGTGTCCTTATCTTTGGCGGGCTTGTAGACAGTGAGGGTTGGCTTCGAGATATTCGTCACCGAGTTCACGGGTCCGCCGGGCTTTGAACTCTTGGTCACTTCTTCACCGACATCGCCTTTTTCGCCCGGAGCAACCCCGGGCCACAGGTCATACACGGCCGGCTTGTCGGCAGCCACAGCCAGAACGGGTAATAGCAAGGGAAGAGCAAGAGCAGCGAGTGCGCGGGTACGGCTCACGGGAGAGTCCAGCCAGAGGAATGGAAAGGGTGATGGGGTTAATATATATGGCCTTCTGCTTATCCCGTCATACGTGAAGGAAGGCGCTTCTCCAGGATTCCTACAATTGTGGTGCATCACGGTTGAGGTTCAGAATCGGAGGTGGGAACTCGTGGCAAAACAATACGATTCGACACTGAATGCGATGATTGAAGGCGATCCCATGAGATGGGGCAACTACCTGGCTTCGCGAGTTGGGGTACCTCCGGGTCCAGTTACCACTCTCGACACCGATCTGTCGTCAACGCTCCAGGCCGACCGCCTGTTTCATGTTGGTGGTCCATCTCCCGCAATCTTGCACCTGGAACTCGAATCTGTAGGCCATCTGGGCATCCCTGCTAAATTGCTCCGCTACAACATCGCGGCCTGGAGATCAAATGAACTTCCGGTTCACTCGATCGTCATGCTGCTGCGGCCAAAGGCTAACGCCAGCGATCTCAAAGGGTATTTCGAGATACTGGGGGCCGACAATCAGCTGTACCTGACGTTTCGGTACACGGTAGTGCGGGTTTGGGAGGAATCGGTCGATAGTCTGCTGACAGCAGGGCCAGGCATAGCGCCCTTGGCCTTGCTCACAAACGAGGCGGCTGCGGATCTGCCTGGCGCGTTCCATCGGTTACGGGAACGGTTGCGGACGGATGCAGTTCCGGATACTGTGGAACGTGTCGTGTTGGGCTCGACATACGTACTGTGTGGGTTGCGTTACACACCCCAACAGATCGAGAACTTGTATCAGGGCTTGAGTATGACACTCGAAGACTCTACCACCTACCAACTCATCCTCCAAAAAGGGATCACCCAGGGGATCACCCAGGGAATCACCCAGGGGATTGCACAAGGAATGACTCAAGGGCGAGTTGAGGAAGCACAATCGGTGGTGCTACGGCAGGGGACGAAGCGATTTGGTCAGGCATCCCCCGCAACCGTCGCAGCGATCAGGGCAATCACCGACCACAATCGATTGGAGCGGCTGATCGATCGCGTCCTGGATGCCACTGGTTGGGACGATCTGCTCGCCACATCCTGATGCAACCTTAGCAGGATCTCTCACCACAGCACACTTTTCCACCCAGCACCTCAAATGCAACTCAACCCGGGCAGGAATTGTCGTCGTTGAAAATAAGACGCCGAGTGGCACAACGGTGTCTATTCTCAACCACTCGCAGCCAAGATCAGTAGTTCCCAATTTCAGTTCCAAATTGAAGACAAATCTCCAAGTTTCAGGTCTATGTTTGCACTGACAGGTTATGAACGGAGGATCGTCGGCCCTTCAGCGAAATGAATCAGATAATGTTCAATTACTTTTTTGACTGGTCAGGACGCAGTCTGGTAACGGGTTTGCTGATCGCGGCGTGGTTGGGTCTGGTAGCCACCGGCTTTGCCTTCTGGGAAAGGTACGACTCCACTCCAGGACAGGCAGAACGCGCAGATTCTTCAAATCCGCCCGCTCATCGCGGATGGGAACTCGTTCTGTTCGCGCATCCGCACTGTCCGTGTACGCGGGCCAGCCTGGGCGAACTGGCCGAGTTGGCTCACCAAGCCGGACCAAATCTTGCCATCCGAGTTGTATTCGTTCGCCCGAGCGATGCATCGGAGGGATGGGAACACTCCGAGTTGTGGGGTATGGCTGCCGCGATTCCCGGAGTTCAGGTGAGTTGCGATATCGACGGAAGCGCGGCCCGGCGATACGGAGCG
The DNA here is from genome assembly GCA_035947935.1 of Gemmata sp. Classification (GTDB taxonomy): domain Bacteria; phylum Planctomycetota; class Planctomycetia; order Gemmatales; family Gemmataceae; genus Gemmata. The sequence goes on from DASZJS010000903.1 coordinate 6,880, forward strand.
ACAACTTCAGGGCATCTCGTCGTTTATGACCCCCTGGGCCAAGTTGCGTTCTACGGTGGAATCACACGGGGACGCGGACGTGTGGGGGAAAGTTCAGCCCGTCAGACAATCCTCGCTCTATTGGCTGGCAGCGAACCCGCAATCCGAGAAACTCCTGTATTCGGTTGCGCGCTGGTCAATCCCGATGCGTGTCACGACAGAGAGAAAGCTACGCCATGTCAGCAGTAAGTGAAGCCCGGGATGAGCGTACCCAAAAACGGACACTGCAACTCATCGAGCAGACTCAGGATGCAGTGGCCCGGCGAGCAGATCGGATGTTCGTTGGGCTTTTGATATTCCAGTGGCTTAGCGCAATCGTTCTGGCGATCTGGGTATCGCCGCTCACCTGGACTGGCTCGACCGCTCACACCCACCCACACGTTTGGGCAGCGATCTTTCTTGGCCTGGTAATCATCGCGCTGCCGGTTGGACTCGGCTTGATGTACCCGGGGCGAGTACTCACTCGGCACATCATCGCCATCGGGCAGATGCTCAGTTCCGGGTTGCTCAT
>DASZJS010000904.1:0-6892 GCA_035947935.1 Gemmata sp.
TGTGCCGCTACAACTGGCAGCCAAGACTCACCTTGGGTCGCTGTCGCGAGTCTGTCCAAATGTGCCGATAACAACGAATACGACGTGTGCGGGCGGGTGGAACAGTGATTCGCCCTTTCAATCGGTTAGTCCCCGATCTGCAGTCGGGATATCGTGCAAATTCACCTCCCTGGAAGGATCGAGTTCACATGACCTCGGAACGCGTTCGTCTGGCAGCATCAGTCCAGCCAAACACCCCTTGGAAAAAATGGGGACCGTACCTCAGCGAACGACAATGGGGCACTGTCCGTGAAGATTACAGCGAGAATGGGGATGCCTGGAACTACTTTCCACACGATCATGCACGATCGCGTGCCTACCACTGGGGGGAGGATGGCCTCGCGGGCATATCCGACGACAAACAGCGTCTCTGCTTCGCACTGGCTCTCTGGAATGGAAATGACCCGATCCTCAAGGAACGCCTGTTCGGGTTGACCAACGGCGAAGGTAATCATGGCGAAGACGTCAAGGAGTATTACTTTTACCTCGATAGCACACCGACCCATTCGTACATGAAGTACCTCTACAAGTATCCGCAGTCGGCATACCCTTATGACCTTCTCGTAAAAACCAATGGCCAGCGGGGCCGCAACGAGTCTGAATGGGAACTGATTGAAACCGGCGTATTCGACCAGGATCGTTATTTTGACGTGTTCGTGGAGTATGCGAAGGAATCCCCCGAGGAAGTGATGATCCAGATCACCATCCACAACCGGGGTTCCGACCCAGCCGATCTGCACCTGCTACCGACGCTCTGGTTCCGGAATAGGTGGTCCTGGGGTGGTCATCCCGACAGGCCCGCTCTTGTCCAGGTGCCTGGTACCGCGACGTGCAGCATAGTCAAAGCGTCCGATGCAAAGTTGGGAGAGCGTTATCTCTACTGTGAAGGGAACGTAGCTTTGCTATTTACCGAAAATGAAACAAATACGCAGCGCATCTTCGGTGTTCCCAATCGTTCACCTTACGTCAAGGATAGTATCAACAACTACGTCGTGAACGGACAGTTGGGAGCGGTGAACCCAGAGAGAAAGGGAACGAAGGCATCAGCCCATTATCGCCTCACCTTGAACCCCGGTTCGAACCAGGTGATTCGCCTCCGGCTCAGCTATGTAGCCCCGGCCGCATTCACCGGGAACGAGGGTAGCGCGGATAGCCCGTTCGGGCACAAATTCGAGGAAGTCTTCCACAACCGCAAAAAGGAAGCTGATGAGTTCTACAAAATCATCACACCTTCTTCTTTCAACGACGACGCGACGAACGTCATGCGTCAGGCTCTGGCAGGGATGCTGTGGAACAAGCAGTTCTACTACTACGACGTGGACAAGTGGCTTGAGGAGCGGGGCTCCGACCCATTCAAGGTGACCCGGAAGGCTTCACCACGGAACGAGCACTGGCACCACATGTACAACGGCGACATCATCTCGATGCCGGACAAGTGGGAGTATCCCTGGTACGCAGCGTGGGATCTTGCCTTCCACGTCCTCGCACTGACGCTAGTAGATGCGGATTTTGGTAAGCAGCAACTCAAGCTCATGCTGGGTGAGCGGTACATCCATCCCAATGGGCAGATGCCGGCATACGAGTGGAATTTCGGCGACGTCAACCCACCCGTGCATGCCTGGTCCACCATCTTCGCCTACCGTTTGGATAAGGAGCAGAAAGGTGAGGGAGACAAAGTTTGGCTCAAGAACTGCTTTCAGAAGTTGCTCATGAACTTCACGTGGTGGGTCAACCGCAAGGACCGCTCGGGGCGAAACGTCTTCGAGGGCGGCTTCCTGGGTCTTGACAACATTGGCGTGTTCGATCGCAGTTCGCCGTTGCCGACCGGTGGGTATTTGGAGCAGGCTGATGGCACGGCATGGATGGCGCTCTTCTGTCAAAACATGCTTGAAATTGCCGTGGAGCTGGTGACGACTGAAGCCGACTACGCAGAAATGGTGGTCAAGTTCACCGAACACTTCCTGTGGATTGCCTCCTCGATGTCGCATTTGGGCCAGGACACAGGCATGTGGGATGAAGAGGACGGCTTCTTCTACGACGTACTCAGGTTACCCGATGGCCGAGCTCAACGTCTCAAGGTTCGGTCATTGGTTGGTCTGCTGCCGCTTTGCGCTGCGACTGTTTTTGAGGACGGACTTTTCGCGAAGAACCCTGAAATCGGTGAGCGCTTCCAACGGTTCCTTGATGCACGCCCGGAACTGATAGCCCACATCCACAACCCGAGACAGCTTGGTGTTGCAGGTCGCCGACTCGCTTCTATCCTGGACCAAACCAAACTTCGTCGAGTGCTGGCCAGGATGCTCGACGAGAACGAGTTTCTCAGCGAGTTCGGCATCAGGTCTCTGTCGCGGCACCACGCCGACCATCCCTACGTCATGCACGTCGGCGGTCAGGAATATCGCGTCAGTTATCTACCGGCGGAGTCCGACACGGGCATGTTCGGCGGCAATTCAAACTGGCGCGGACCCATTTGGATTCCGATGAACGCTTTGATCGTCCGCTCTCTAATTCAGTACTACGGCTTTTATGGCAACGAATTCACCGTGGAATGTCCCACGGGCTCTGGACGGAACATGAACTTGTATCAGGTAGCTGAGGAGATTACGCGTCGACTGGCCAATATCTTCCTGCGAGAAATGGATGGCCGCCGACCTGTTTTCGGAGGAAGTGAGAAGTTTCAACAAGATCCACACTGGCGAGATTACCCGCTATTCTTTGAGTACTTCCACGGCGATACCGGGGCAGGCCTCGGTGCCAGCCACCAGACAGGTTGGACAGGTGCCATAGCTCGTCTCATGCATTTCTTCGCGACAGTACAACCGGATCTTCTACTCGAACGCAGGAAGTTCACCTATGCCGAAACCAACACGCGAGTTTGATGCGCGGGAATCCAACCTCAAAGCCAATGAAGTTGGCACGGTTGCCCGGCCGAACACGAATTATGTGGCGCAGCCGACGAACAGGCTCGCATTTCCTGTGATCGTAATCCGCAAGACCACATAACTTGCTTCGCAACACACTATCTTTTCTGCCGCCAGTAGGGTGGGTGGCACCAGATAAAGGCGGAAGTGTCCGGCCCGGGAAACTCATTCGGGTCACAAGCGTCAAAACCGTCATGAATGTCCCAGGCAATATATAAGGGAGGCCGAGTTGCCTTGCGATTGCCGCTGTGGGAGCGGAGCGAGCGGAGCGAAACGAGCCGCCAGAAAGGGATTAATGGAGGCAAGGGTGTAAGTCATGGCTATCTCATGTCGGCGAAGTCTCCGGACCCAGATTCCGGGCGCGAATGCAACTATGCAGGCTTCCTCACGCCATGTCCTCGCTGCGGCCCTTGATCCGTCCGGCCAGTGTCGAGAGCGGCACCCGCGCTTCGCACCACGCGATCACTGCATCCAAGCCACGGATAGCATCCACCACGTCTTCCACCGATCCCCGCTCCATCGGCTCCTTCCCGATTCGAGCTGCGATCCTGTCCACCAGTCGGTACACCTTCGCCATCACCTGAGCCGGACATCCCGTCTCGACACGCTGAAACACCGCTCGAAGCGTGCGGCACCAAATTGCCAGTCGGTCGGGTATGTTCTGTGTCGGTTCCGGTAGCCAGGCTTGGCGGTATTTGGCGACGTATCCGTTCCAGGCGACCTGGAACGAATTGAACGCCTTCTGGCGGGCGTGGAGGTCGGGAATGGAGGCCACACTCCTCGCCGGGTCGTCGCGATGGTTCTCCCACCGAGCCTGAAGTTCCAGGACACGCATCAGCCCCGTGGCCTGCTCGGGTGAGAGCTTCTCGGCGTTGGTATGGCTCAACTGGGGCATGGCTGCCTTCGCGAGAGAGATTGAGGTAAGTCCTGCTGACCTTATCGACCGTGGGGGTTGCGGGATTGATGGCTAAGGCGGGGAAGTGAGGGAAAACGGGTAGACTGCGCTGCGCATCCGGTTCCCCTTTGAAGGTACTGGGAAGTAAAAGTTACAACTGTGCCGTCTTCGAGCAGGAAAGGTTTCCGTTTCGATTTGCAGGGAATTACTGGAGTCCGTGCGTATCGCCCCGCGGGTCCGATTCGTTGGCACGCTGAGTGCTACACCTTCCACCGAAATCAACATTCGGGCCAGATTCCCCCCGGCCCATGCCCACACTCCCAATCGCACTTCCATGTGCCTATCAACGAAAGCCGGTGGCTCAGGCCACCGGCTTCTTCTTCAATAGTCCGCGACAAAGCCAATGTGGTATTGGTGGGCCTCGTCGTGCTGCGCACGGTTCGACCCACCCTACAAGAAGGTCGTGCGTTTCGTTTGCTCTGTATTCGTAGGGTGGGTCGAGACCTGCAAAGCAGGGCGAGGCCCACCAAATACCTAAGAGGCTGAGCCAAACAATCGAGATTCTTAGCTCTGTTGCGACCCATCGACTTTGAACCATGCCAAACGGATGCTCCGGTAGAAGACCAGCAGGGTTACTTCTTCCGCTTGTAGACGATTGTGAACGCCGGATCCTTAACGTCACCCATGTACATGTTGAAGTTGATGGTGTCGTTGTCCGGCATCTCGGACACCGACTTGTATTTCGTCGGTTTCCCATCCATCCCCGGACCGTCCCCCGCCAACGTCAGAGTCTTCTTCGCCTTGTCGTAGGTTCCTTCCATCATCATCGGGGTCGTCGTCATACTGTCCACCCAAACACTGATATACTTCTTCTTGCCCGCATCGTAGGTATCGAGCCCCTTGCCAGAGAACTTCGACCCGAAGAGTTCGCTCTCCAAGGAACTCGTCAGCCACAGTCCACCAAGCTCCATCTTGTAGGTCACCGTTCCTTTGGTCTCCGCCCCGGCGATCTTCATGGTCAGATCCCAGTTTCCCACCATCTTCGTGAGCACATCGAACTCTGGTCCAGGCTTGGGAGGTTCTTGGGCCTGAACCGCTGTTGCCAGTGCAGCCAAGACGACGGCACAAAACCAACGTGTTGCCTTCATCTGAAATCTCCATGACACAGAGAACCCGCATCGGGGAACACCCTGCCCCGAAGTGGCCATCCGACGGATTTGGTCGGCATTGCATCAGTGGAAACGCTCCACAAAAACGACGCAAACGCCTGCGGTATGGAATGGTTCTAATTCGATGGAATGGGAAGTGACAGGTCAGTTGTGGGTTAGTATTCGGAAAAATGATCCACAAGGGTGGATCTGTTCCCGCTTCACAAATGCCGGGAAAACCAACTCTCTGTGAAAACCCCGTGAAGGATCGGAGCAGGTAGCCTTAACGGTGTGTGGGGAGAGACAGCGCACTCTCAGAAGAGAGCGCTCTCGCGGCTCAGGTGAACGTTGCATTCTGGGAGAGGTACACAAGACCAGACAGGCGAGAAAACAGTAGTGATTGAGGCGACCTTTGCGGCTGGAACACACACCTCGTATCAAGATAATCTTCTTTGGCTATTAACTGACATTGCGGCACGGTGGTTGCGAGATGGGAGAACGCCGAGTATGCAGGGATACGCTGCTCGGGCTTCCTCAACTCGTTAAAGGGGCCGAATGATGCAGAACGATCTCAACGACCGCGCTGACTTGCACCGAATGGCTGACGACGGTTGCCCAAATTCTCCAACCGGAGACACTCAAAACCACGACCTCTCAGAACTCTGGGTCATTCTTGGAAAGAATGACCAAACCAACGGGTAAAACTTCCCGGCCGAGATTGAAAAGAATCATTCAAGTCCCGCCGACAACGCTCGCGGCGAACCAACAGATGCGACGAAGAGAGCCGAAACGATCCATCGCATCAGCGAGAGGATCGTCGCGGCTCTCTCTTGCTGCTGGGGACGCTGGTCATACGACAATTCTATTCCTTGGCATTTGGCCGGCACTTCTTTCGATGTAGAAACCACAACGGACTACTCGACTTGCATGAGCGCTTTCGCCTCTCAATCCCATGCTGGAGACCATCATGCCCTCCTGGAGTTCGTCGCTCGAAGGCGTTCAAGTGCCGCACTTCCTTTACGGCACAGCATGGAAAGAGAACGAGACGCAGCGCCTGACCGAACTTGCTCTCCAACAAGGGTTCCGGGGGATTGATACCGCGAATCAACGCCGCCATTACCATGAGGCTGCTGTCGGAGCGGCCATATCGGCGACGATCAAGAGAGGTCTCGTGAGTCGGGACGATCTGTTCCTGCAAACCAAGTTCACCTTCCAACGTGGGCAGGATCACCGACTGCCCTATGATCCCGACGCCAGCATTTTGGATCAGGTCGAGCAGTCATTCGCCAGTTCGTTACAGCACTTGGATACCGAGTTCATTGACTCTTTCGTGCTGCATGGCCCTACTCAGCAGGCAGGCCTTGCTCCTCCCGACTGGGAGGCGTGGCGTGCTATGGAAACCATCCACAGCAGCGGCCGTGCCCGCCTGCTTGGTGTCAGTAACGTCACCCTCGAACAACTCCAGAGTCTATGCAAGGGAGCGGTTGTTCGCCCCCGCTTCGTGCAGAACCGGTGCTACGCTGAGCGGGGCTGGGATCGCCGCGTGCGAGAGTTCTGCACTGCCAACGGACTGGCCTACCAGGGTTTTTCCCTGTTGACCGCCAACCGTCAGGCGATGATTCATCCCGAGTTGGTCCGGATTGCCCATCGCTATAATCGCTCCGCCAGTCAAATCATCTTCCGGTTCGCCCTCGACGTTGGGATGGTGGTTCTGACCGGGACCACCAACGCCGACCACATGCGGGCAGATCTTGAGGTGGTCGATTTTCATCTGGAGTCCGAAGAAGTCAAACAGATCGAGGGCTTGGTCGGATAGTCAACTTTCAGTGAATGAAACATATCTAACTATTGTATGACTTAACATTTCGTAGATTATTTATATTCATCTG
>DASZJS010000905.1:0-5521 GCA_035947935.1 Gemmata sp.
CACCCCGTGCCGATGGCGGAGTGCGGCCTTTCAACTGGGGAGTGGTTGTGCGGCATGAATTGACGCATGCGTTCAACCTCACCCAGACCGGGTTTCTCGTCCCGATCTGGTTAACAGAGGGGCTTGCGGTTCGTGCTGAACACACCAGGCGGTTCGACACAACGCACAATTTATTACGCGACCGGCTTGCCGAGGGAACGACGTTCGATCTCGACACGATCGGTCGGGGATACCACAACTTCAGCAACCCGTCGGATGTCTTGCTCGCTTACAATCAGGGGTACCTTTACGTGGAGTACATCACCAAAACCCACGGCGAAGAGGCGATCCCAAAGCTACTGGAAGCATATCGGCTGGGGCTCGACACGGGCGACGCGATACGCCGGGCATGCGGTGTCGAGAAGACCGTTCTTGAGAAGGGGTATCGCGAATTTCTCCGGGGCATTGTGAAGAGAATCCCTCGTCCTGAGAAGTTGATCACATTCGTGGAACTGGAGACTGCCCACAAGAAAAACCCAGACGATGTGGACATCGCTGCACGCCTTGCGGGCGAATACCTTCGACGCGACAAGCTGGGCGAGGCGAAGAAAATGACCGAGTCGATGTTGGCGAAAGAGAAAGGACATCCGGCTGCATCGCTGGTGATGGCCCGGTTGCTTCAGAGAGAGAAAGACCCGGTCGGTGCGCGCACCGTTTTGGAAACCGCTGCGAAAGAGAATCCCGAGGATTTGCGGGTATTGCTGGCACTTGGCAGACTTTACGTGGGGTTGAACGAACTGGACAAGGCAGCCGGTGTATTCGAGGCCGCGCGTAAACTCGGCACACCGGAAACGGATCTTCTCGAAACACTCGCGAAACTCTACGCCGCGAACATGAAGACTGAACCGCTGATTGGGATACTCGCGGAACTCGCCGCTCGGGTTCCGGATGATCTGGATGTACGGTTGAAGTTAGCGAAACTCAACCGCGACGCGGGACATCTCCCTGAGGCAGAAGTCTACGCTCGCGAAGCGTTATTCGTCGATGTGCTAAACGAGGAAGCGCGGGGAATACTGCTTGCTGTGCTTCGCGCACAGAAAAAGGAACGGGAAGCCGAACAACTGGAAATGTACTACAAGCCGTGAACGAAGTGGAAGCAGTTATCCACTGAGTTCTAAAACCGTTGATCCGCAGATTTCGCAGAGAACGCAGATTTCAAAACAGAATATTGATCTGTCATCTGTTTTGAAATCTGCGTTCTCTGCGAAATCTGCGGATCAATACTCTTGCCTTAAAATCTGCGGATTACAGCGTCCGGTCGCGGGCGCGGTCGAAGCCTGCCCATACGGCATCCCGTACCGACTCCCAAGGCAAACGATCGCGCTCGCAAGACCACTCAGATCGAACCACTGGTTCCGCTTCAACGAACGACTGCCCCGCGTAGCGGCCTTCCGCTTGCACACCGAACTGAAATGCCGCCACGAGCTTCGATGGCTCAGTCGCGATCGGATCGGTTCGTCCGGTCAGGTATTCCTGCACCCACTCCTCGATGGTTTTCGCATCCACCAAATGACCAATGCCTCTTCCATCCGATCCTGAAACCCCACTGCTGACTTCCACGATTGGTAGCCGATTTTCGACAGTTTGTGCGGCATTCTCAAAAGGTGCTAACATGGTCGCTTCCTCGCATATTGGGCAAGTTGATTCGCATCCAATTACGTGAGCCAGGCCATCCACGAGAGAGAGCCAGCACACATCCATTGAAACGACACTTGCCCAATCATTTAAGCTGCAATTCACATGCCGCTTTGGCGATGTGCCCGTTCGCTCCACAACCTTCATGACCTGCAGACCGCTTGAAATGATGGATAATCTGAGGGTACAGGAAATTCGGATTTCATTGCGATGGTAAGGATGAACGGGAAAAGAGTGTGGATGCAACGGCAGATATTGCAAACACAGTTGCCGAGAAGTCCAAACGGGCGACAGATAGCATGGTGGAGAAATACGCCTGAGAGAGCATAAAAACAGTGGCGCAGAATGCCGCAGAGAAAATGGGTAGGTTATTGCGAACACTGGGGAGGCGATTCGCAAACAAGGCGAGTAAAATGGTCCTTACCGCCCATACACGGCCCGAACCTGCTTGATGCTGTTTGGGGCTGGTAAGTTCCTCGGCCCGAGGCGTCTGGAGTTCCGCATGAAGACAATCGAACTTGCCCCGCGTTTGATGAAAATCGCTTACGACGATGTGGGAACGGGCTTGCCCATCGTGCTGCTTCACGCCTTTCCACTCGACCGCTCAATGTGGGCTCCGCAAGTCGATCCGATTTCCAGCGCTGGTTTTCGCGTCATTGCTCTCGATCTGCCAGAGTTTGGTGGAACATCCCCGAACAAGGATGGCTTCACCATCGACCTTTGTGCGGACATGGTGGCGTCTTTCCTGGAAGCACTCGACATTTCGAAGGCAGTGGTTGTTGGCCTCTCGATGGGTGGGTACGTGGCGATGTCGATCGCGCGTCGGCATCCCGAACGGCTGGCTGGGATGATTCTGGCCGACACCCGCGCCGCCCCCGATGTCCCTCAAGCGCGAGCGAGTCGGGACAAGCTCATTGCAGCGGTGCAGGCAAAAGGTCCAGTCGCCGCGATTGATGCCATGCTCTCGAATCTGTTCAGCGAACAGACGCGGGCCACAAACCCGGCAGTCATTGAACGCGCTCGGCAAATCATCCTGCGGCAATCGACCTCTGGGATCGTTGCTGGCTTGCGTGCCTTGCGCGATCGGCCGGATGCGGCTCCCGAATTGCATTCTGTGACGGCACCTCTCCTGGTATTGGTGGGTGAGTTCGACACGGTAACTCCCCTCCTCGCCGCGGCCCGGATCGCGGGTAATGTTCGCAAGAGCGATCTCGCCCACATTCCCGGTGCTGGCCACCTGAGTAATCTTGAAAATCCCGAAGCCTTCAACTCCGCCGTGATCGCGTTTCTGAAGCAATTGACGTGAGCCATCAGGTATCTTCTTCGAGTTGATAGTGGAGAGTTGAGAGTTAAAACCAGAAGCACTCCATCTTCCACTCTCAACTCTCCACTATCAACTTTTTTGGATGTTTCTATGCCGCTTTACGTCTACGAGGTGGTCTTACCCGATGGATCTGGTGGTGAGACGTTCGAGATGATTCAGAAATTTGCCGATGCTCCTTTGACGAAGCATCCTGAGACGGGTAAGCCGGTTCGCCGGGTTTTCGGGGAGCCAAGCACTCCGCGCGCTTGGACGGATTCTCAGGGAGCGAACTCCATCTCCGACAAGAACCTCGCTTCAAAGGGGTTCACGAAGTATGTGAAGACGGGCAACGGCAGCTACGAGAAAACGGCCGGCGCTGGACCCAAGAAGATCCAGAAGAAATGACGGGGCCGCTCTGTGGCACAAGCGAATCCATTGGCTCCCTTCGTGAGTTCGCCTAGCATACTCCTGTCGCGAATCCGCATCCGGAGTCTCACTATGGCCACTGCAACTTCTACACCACCTGCTGTTCCACCGGTCAAGAACCGTCAACTTTACATCAACGGCGAATGGTGCGATTCCTCTTCCGGCAAGAAACTCGCCGTCGAGAACCCCGCCACCGAAGAAACCATTGCGGAAGTCGCCTTCGGCACACGCGAGGACTGCAAACGGGCCATTGGCGCGGCTGCGGAGGCCATGAAGTCGTGGATGAAGCTTACTCCCTACGACCGCGCCAAAGTGCTGAAGAAAACCGCCGACCTGATGCGTGAGCGGGCCGATTCTCTCGCCCGCACCATGACGATGGAGCAAGGCAAGCCGGTTGCGGAGGCTAAGGGCGAAGTGATGCACTCCGCCGACACCTTCGAGTGGTTTGCCGAAGAAGGCAAGCGGGCTTACGGGCAAGTGATTCCCCAGAGTAACCCCACGAAGCGCCACCTGACCATCAAGCACCCTGTCGGAGTGGTTGGGGCCATCGGGCCGTGGAATTTTCCCATCACTTTGCAATCTCGCAAGATCGCTCCTGCCCTCGCGGCCGGCTGTACCATCGTTTGCAAGCCAGCCAGTCAGACGCCTCTCTCCCTCATCGGTGTTTTTGAGTGCCTGATCGATGCCGGGCTTCCGAAAGGTGTGGCCAACCTCGTTATTGGTTCCGCATCCGAGATCGCCGAAGAGTTCATGACCAACTCGGTTGTCCGGAAGATCAGTTTCACGGGCTCGACGGAGGTGGGCAAAAAGCTAATGAGGCAAGCAGCCGATCAGATGAAACGGCTCAGTCTCGAACTCGGTGGACATGCGCCGTTCGTCGTCTTCCCGGACGCCGACCCTGAGGTGGTTGCCAAGGCCGCGGTTCTCGGCAAGTTCCGCAATAATGGGCAGGTATGTATCAGCCCGAGTCGGTTCTTCATCCACAAGGACATTGAAAAGAAGTTCACCGAAGTGGCAGTGGAGGAAGCCAAGAAGCTCAAGATGGGTAACGGACTCGATGAAGGCGTTGTGGTGGGTCCGATGTTCGAGAAGAAAGCAATGGATGGCACCCAGGCACTCATCGATGATGCCAAAAGAAAGGGAGCGAAGATTCTTACAGGTGGAAAGAAGTCAGATAAATTCTCCAAAGGCTATTTCTTTGAGCCAACCGTTCTCTCCGGTCTGTCGCCCGATGCCAAGATCCTCACCGAGGAGCCCTTCGCTCCGGTTATGCCGGTCCTCGACTTCTCGAAGCTCGATGACGTGATCGCCGCGGCGAACAACACCTGTTACGGTCTCGCGGCCTATGTGTTCACCAACGATCTGACAGTCATGTGGCGGATGGCCGAGGGGTTGGAAGCCGGGATTATCGGCGTGAACGATCCGGTTCCGGCTACGCCGCAGTGTCCGTTTGGGGGGATGAAAGAATCTGGCCTGGGACGCGAATTGGCCCACGAAGGATTGGAAGCCTACCTGGAGACGAAATACGTCTCGATCGGCCTGCGGAGTTGACAGCTTGGTCACCGCGAACGGTCGATTCATCCTTTTCTGGGTGAGTTTCCGTGTATGCTTGGATTTTGGTCAGAGGATGTGCAAAATTCTCTCGTCTTCCGTCAATCGGCGTGGTAAAGATGAGTAACGGACGGAACGAATACTCTAACAGCGTGTGCGTCCCAAACCCGCTGTGGGGTTTCTCCGGATCCAGAAGGTGTGCCCATGACCCATATGTCGCGTGAGTTTTCGCTTGTCCTTCTCGGTGCCGGAATGCTCTCCGGGACTTATTTATTGTGGCCGGAACAGGATTTTGAGAAGCGAGCGGAAGAACAAGCCCAGCAACGTGTTGGCGGCAGAACCACAGGTGGTTCGCATGTCTTGTTCATTGGCCATTATGGTGGCTCCGGTTCCGTAAGCGGTGCCGGTCGCGCACCAGCGATGGCAAGCGTTTCCCGCGGTGGGCTCGGCTCCATCGGTGGCCGGGTCGGTGGTGGCAGCTAATTTCAAACGCGGAACATTTTTGGGCGCGGAACTCGGAACGCGGAGTGCGGAACGGAAGAAGCGAAGACAAAGCGATGTCTTGTT
>DASZJS010000906.1:0-7423 GCA_035947935.1 Gemmata sp.
GTTGGTGCTCGAATTCGTCGCGGGTCATCGCACTAGCCCGGCCGGCGGTCACGGCCCGTGCGGTGTAGACCCGGGGCCGCTCCTCGATAAGAGCCATCTCCCCGAATACGTCCCCCGGCTCAAATAGCCCTATCCGGGTAAACGCCTCAGCCGTTCCGATCAGAAGCTCGACCTGCCCGTCTTGCAACAGGTATGCCCGATCACCGGAGTCGCCAGGGCGAAAGAACACGCGGCCGGCATCGAACTCTTGCTCGGTCATCGGGGGTCACTCCTGGAAGGAACGAAACGGCCCTCGTCCGGGCGTTTGACCTGGCACTCCGGCATTCGGGTTTACGTTTCGCCTTCGTGGAAGGCGGCTCGATCCGATCGTGCAGGTTGCCGGACGTGATCCTGGAACTTCACCCCCCACTCGTCGTTGCCGAGGCAGTCTCTTTCTTCATCGCCTCATCCAGCACCTTGAGTTGTTCAGACTCTTGCTTCGACTGCCACCACGACCAGCCAACCGCCAGAACCGCAACCGCCGCGATGCACGCACCCACTACAGGGTTCCCCACCCCATCCTTCAGGTTGTACTGCATCACAAGTGGCAACGCCAAAAGGCTGACCATGTTCATCACCTTGATGAGCGGGTTGATCGCCGGGCCGGCCGTGTCCTTCAAGGGGTCGCCCACCGTGTCTCCGGTCACGCTCGCCTTGTGCTTCTCCGAGTGCTTGCCGCTTTTCTCGGTTCGCGGTTCATCCTCGATCATCTTCTTGGCGTTGTCCCACGCTCCACCCGCATTCGACATGAAGACCGCCAGGAGTTGTCCGCTCAAAATCATTCCCGCCAGGAAGCCACCCAGCGCAAACGGACCCAGCAGGAATCCGACAATCAGTGGCGTACCGATCGCCAATAGCCCTGGGCCAACCAGTTCCTTCTGGGCCATGCGTGTGCAGATGTCAACGACCCGGCCGTAGTCCGGTGTCTTTTTCCCACTCATGATCTCGGGATCGTTAAATTGCCGACGGCACTCGAACACGATCAGATAGGCAGCCCGACCAACCGCACGAATCGTCATGGCGCTGAAGAGGAGCGGCACCGCTCCTCCAATGAGCATGCCGATGAACACAAGCGGTTCCGCTACTGTGAGCTTGGAAGCACCAGAGGTGAAATCGCCGATAAGGAGTTGCCCGATCTTCTCTTCGCTTCCCGTCACCAATACCGCGATGAAGCTGGCAAACAGCGATACCGCCGCAATGACTGCCGATCCAATGGCGATTCCCTTGGTGATCGCCTTGGTTGTGTTCCCAACCGCATCCAAATCGGCCAGGATCTGCCGGGCGGCCTTGTTCGCTTCAGGACTCAAATACCCGAGATCGCCTTCTTTGAGTTCAACGCCGCCCTCGCCCTTGTTGAATGCCATTTCACCGATTCCATTGGCGTTATCGGCAATCGGGCCGAAGACATCCATGCTGATCGTGTCGCCTGTGAGCGTGAGCATCCCAATTCCGCACATGGCAACGCCAAACGCCATGAATAGCAGGTGGTCCGCTGTGCCGCAAACCACCACCGATCCAAAGATCGCTGCGGAGATGATAAGGACAGCCCACACTGAACTCTCATATCCCAGTGCAAGCCCGGAAATGATGTTGGTCGCGTGTCCGGTGTAGCTCGACTTCACCACTTCTTTCACAGGACTGTACTCGGTACTCGTCCAATATTCCGTGCATTTGTTCAGAAGCACGGCGAGCAGGATCCCAATCAGACAGCAAAAGGCGACCCGCATGTTGATGCCCGGCGAAAGTGGAACGTGATACCGGGCCTGTGCCATTTGCAATAGTGTCAGGTTGTATTTGGCTTCCTCGGGGAGGGTGTGCCCATAGCTCGCGAGCCGGGTTCGCTCATTCGGCGTCAGATCGGGGACGAAAACCTTTCTGTCGGAAAGTTCCGCTTTCTTCGCAGCATCGAGTTTGCGCCAGGCAACCAAGGCTGCGGCACGCCACGCATCAACCTTCTCCTCCAGTTTCAGAGTGTTCTCGGTGTTGCGTTCGGGGCCGTTCCGCAGATCGCGGAGTTTTTTGACTTCGTGTCCCACCTGCACAGTGCCGTCGATGTGCAAGCCAACGTCACGACGAAGGTCATCGTTGTCGAATAGTTCTTGATACATCCCCTTATCGATCGCCCGCTCGACGATGTACGCTGCGTCGAAGTGGAGGTAAATGGCACCAAGCGCCAGGAAACCCACGGTGCTGATCGCTGCGCTGCGCCAGAATCCGCGGTTGATCGAATTCATCGCTATTGCACTATTTCCTGTGGTGATCCCCAGGCCGACCAGCGAGGTGCTGATGATACTTCCGATAACCCCGACTGCTTGAACGAGCAGAGGGAAAATCATCCCCTTGTAGCCAAACGCCGCATATCCCAGCATGACGGCTGCGACCATCGTGACCGAGTAGCTCTCGAACACGTCGGCAGCCATTCCCGCGCAGTCGCCGACGTTGTCGCCGACGTTGTCGGCGATGGTCGCCGCATTGCGGGGGTCATCCTCGGACATCGACTGCTCGACTTTGCCAACGAGATCGGCTCCAACGTCCGCGGCCTTGGTGTAAATGCCACCACCCACCCGCATGAACAGGGCGAGCAACGATCCACCGAAACCGTAGCCAATCAGGATTTCGTAGGCCAGTTCGCCAAACACCAGCAAGATCAGGGTTCCGCCGAGGAGGCCGAGGCCACAGGTGAACATTCCGGTGATGGTGCCGGTGCGGTAGGCCAGTCGCATGGCGTCGCCAAAATTCACTTTTGCGGCTGCGGCCACCCGGACGTTCCCGGCGGTAGCGAGTCTCATTCCGGTGAAGCCAACCGCTGCCGAGAACAGAGCACCCATCAAGAACGCCAGCCCGCGGCCAAGCGCGATCACCTGGAGTTCCCAGGCCGTGTGTTGGCCTGGTTCGAGTTCCCACGGCCATTTGCTGGCGATAATGACGCCGGTAAGGACGACGATCAACACCCCAACCACCGCGAACTGTCGGCGGAGATAGGCGTTCGCACCTTCGCGAACGGCTTTCGAGACGGCCTGCATGGCCGGAGTGCCGGTGCTGGCCGCGTAGACCTGTTTCATCAACCAGGCTGCATAGCTGAGACCAGTCACAGCGAGAGCCAGACAGGCGAGCAATCCGAGTTTCTCACCGTATCCGTAGGTGGAGGAAATGAGAAACCCGAACGGTTCCCAGTCGGCTCCGAAAAGCGTCAGCGACTTGGTCGGGGCAGCGCCAAGCAGCCCGACGGGCAACGCGCACACGAGAACGAGCAGCCAGGGAAAGCGGGAGTGGGAACGAATGCGGCGATATGGCATTTGGCGATCCTGGACAAAACGGTTGGCGACAACTGCTGTAAGTCTGATGGGGTTGGAAAGGGGCTTTTGTACTCCGAGTGGAGAGTCCCGCCAACACGGTCTCAGCTGTACCAACTGCCGAGAGTGGTCAGAATAGACCAACCGCGCGTCCCCGTCCATATCCATGACCAAACCTTGCACACTCACATGCCATATTATTATAAAAATGTCTGAATAGATGATTGTTGGGGCTTGGGTGATGTTCTCACCATGCGCGTTGCGACCTTGGCTAATCTCCGGTCGCGCGGGTTGTCCGATTTTTAGCCGCGAGGTGAAAAAGAGCGACGTTGCGGAGAAAGCATTCTCAGAAACTGCGCACAAAGAGGTGCAGACGGTCAAAGAGTGGGGTAGATACACGACATACGTCGGATCGGCTGGTTAAACAGAGCCCAACTTGACGGTTCTGGGCGATCCGCTATAATTCGCGAAGCATCAACGGATTGATGCACCGACCTTTAGGCTCTGAGAGAGCCGCGGCACCGCTCGAGGTCATCCCCCCCCAACCCAAGGCAACTCACCCGGCCGCTTGCCCAGCTTAACGCTGCAAGCCCTTGTAACGCCGGCCGCCTTGCTCCACCAAAGCACGGGGATCCGGGAACCCGACCAATAACAATCGGGGAAAAGTGGGTCAAGTGCCCACCTTTTCCCGACGAGCCGCAAGGCCGGCCGACCGCGGAAAACCAAGACCGCCGCTGGAATCCGAAGGTATTGCGCGTTGTTGGGTGATTGTGGGTAGTGGGTTGTTCGTCCGAAAGACCGCCAATAATCTCGTTTGGCCGTTAATCGCAGTGTAAGGCGAGCATTGCTCGGCAACCAAGCGATTAACGATTGTCTTCCCGACCTTCCCATACCAACAACAATCCCCTAATAAAGCTCACCGGATGCCGGCTATCCGCAGGTGCCCCCGTGCCGTCCGACCTGGTGGAGCTTACTAAACAGATCAAAGCGGCCAGCGACATTGTCGCTGTTGTCGGCTCATACCTTACGGTCAAGCCCGTCGGTCCGGTATTCAAGGCACTTTGTCCATTTCATAACGACTCCCGACCCTCTCTCGACATCGATCCCAAACGCCAGCGCTATCGTTGTTGGTCGTGTGGGGCTCATGGTGATGTATTTTCCTTTGTCAAGTACATGGAGAAGGTCGGATTCAAGGAAGCCCAGTCCATACTCGCTACCCGGGCGGGAATCAAGTTCGACGAGCCATTTACCCCTCAAGATCACCACCGCACTCACCTCCTCGAAGTCATGCGGTGGGCACAAGACAAATACCATCATTGCTATCTCGATGACCCGATTGGTTCCGCGGCAAGAAATTACATTGCCAGTCGCAAACTCTCCGGCAAGACCGTTCGCGACTTCGGGCTCGGATTCGCACCCAATACGCTCGATTGCTGGCTCGGTCAAATGGCCGCGGCTGAGGGCATACCTCACGATACGCTGATCGAGGTCGGTTTGCTCGCTCATCGCATGGAGAATCGCGGGGTGTATGAGCGATTCCGCGACCGGGTCATGTTCCCCATTCGGGATGTTCGCGGGCAGGTAATTGCCTTCGGCGGCCGGATCATGCCCGAATCGCACTTAGCCACTCGGGCACCGAAATACTACAACTCTGCCGAAACGCCTCTGTTCTCCAAGAGCGATGTGCTTTACGGGCTGGATCTTGCCCGGCACGCAGGGGCATCCGTCGGTTATCTGGCGGTTGTCGAAGGCTATACCGACGTGATGATGGCTCACCAATGCGGTGTTCCGCAAGTGGTGGCCACGATGGGAACTGCCCTTAATCCAAGGCACGTCGCTCAATTGAGGCGATCTGTTTCCAAAGTGGTTTTGGTGTACGATGCCGATGCAGGTGGACTCACGGGTGTCGATCGGGCACTGGAAATCTTTGTCTCGCAAGATGTGGAACTCGCCATTGCCACTCTGCCCGATGGCCTCGATCCGTGTGACCTTCTCGTCCGGTCTGATGGTGTGGATACGTTTAAAAAGATACTGGTATCGGCAGTGGATGCCCTTGATTTTAAGCTCAATCGCTTGCTCGAACGCAATGGGGCATCCTCGATCGATGGCACACGTCGGGTGGTCGATGAGGTTCTGGGTGTGATGGCGATGGCTCCGACTCCTCACAGCCAAGGCATTAATTTGCTCCCCAATGCAGTGAACGTGAAGCAGCAACTTGTCATCACACGACTGGCTCAGCGGCTAAGATTGCGCCAGGAAACCGTTTGGGCACGACTTGAAGAGCTCTGCAAGCTTAGAAAGAAGGAGCAGCAAGTAATCCAAAGGCCGGGTGCCGCACCATCGCTCACCGCATCTTCAACGCAACGTTCTCAAGACCCTGGCAATCTTAACGGAGGCAATGGAGGGGCGAGTGGAGGCGAGACCAGTCCTGGCGAGTCATTTGGCCCAAAGGCTGGCAAAGCGGTTGCGGCCGAACGGCAATTGTTGGAAATCCTACTGGCGGATCCGGGACTCCTCCCGAAGGCTGCGGCTGCGATCACTACTGAGGCAATCACTCACTCTGGGCTTCGTCGGTTGCTTGCCGAGTTGTACGCTGCCCAGGCCGCTGGAGATGTTCCCGATATCGATACTTTGCGAGAACGACTTGCTGACCGGCCGGATCTGTTTGAACATGCCCAGAAACTCCAGAATGTTGGTCAGATCACCCCTGATCGCGAACTCTGGCTGGGCAAGATTCTCAAAAGGTTCGTGGAAATGAAGGTCGAGGCCGAACAGCGAGAACTGAAGGATCAAATTGCTGGTGCAACCGAGGATCAAGTAAACGAACTGCTCCGCAAACTGCAAGAGAACCACCTGAAAGAAAAAAAAACGGAGAGGGCGGCGAAGGCTCCTCTTCTTAACCCTCAATAGGACGAGGGCAGCAAGATACGCAAGTGGAGTTGTTGTTGATGGGTGTTAGGTGGCGATCGGGAAGAAATTCAACGGGACAACCCGGACGGTCTTCCCAACTAACAACCGCCAATCAACAACGCATAGGTACTAACCACCTCACCCCATTCCTTCATGGCGGAATGGGAAGAGGGGCTCGGTTTCCGAGAACATCATGGCTACGACATCGCGAATCTCCGATTCACTCACCCGAGGGCATGACGCCCGCGGGGGGTCGGCCTTTGCGGGAGGGGTTCAAATGGATTGGAAGAACGATGAGGTTCTGAAAACCCTCTTTGAGAAGGGCAAACAAACAGGGTCACTCACCTTCGACGAGGTGAATCTGGCCCTCCCCGAACTCGCGGAACCAGATCGACTGGCCGAGATCACCGAGTTCCTCGATCAAAACGGCATCAGTTTGATTGATGGCGATGAGGGAGATGAAGCTGAGGAAGCTCCGGTCAACCTCGCCGACGAGATCCTGGCCGAGGGTGCCGATCTGCCACCGTTCGAGGATTCGGATGGCGATGGCCGCCACATTGATGACCCGGTTCGGATGTACCTCACGCAGATGGGTGAGATTCCGCTCCTCGATCGGAAACAGGAAGTCGCCTTGGCCATGCGGATTGAACTCACTCGCCGCCGGTTCCGACGCAAGGTCTTGGAGTGCGATTATGCCCTCCGCCAAGTGACCGAAACTCTCAAACGGGTCCACACCGGCGATCTCCCATTCGACCGCACGATCAAGGTCTCGCAGACCGAGAATCTGGAAAAAGATAAGATCCTTGCCCGGATGCCGCACAACCTGCAAACTCTTGAACCTTTGATGGAGTCCAATGTCGAGGATTTCCAGCGACTCCTCGATGAACGCACAATCGAGAAGGAGCGGGAGGAACTTCGGGAGCGCCTGCGACTGCGCCGACGGAAGACAGTGACCCTTGTTGAGGAACTGTCGATCCGGACGCAGAAAGTTCAACCGCTGATGAAGAAACTCGAGCAGATCAGCCAGCGGATGGATGAAATCGAGATTGAGATTGGAGCGGTCAAGAACAATCGTGCGGCCAAGGAAGAACGGGCCAATCTCGAAAAGGAACTCCAGGACCTGATGCTGATAACCCTGGAGGAACCTGCCAGTTTGCGCAGGCGGGTCGGGATCATGAAAT